>CAZQPN010000169.1:0-6384 GCA_964595215.1 uncultured Rubrivivax sp.
CCGACCTGTACGCGCGCACCGCGGCCAGCAGCGCCGCCGCGGCGCAGGCCTGGCTGCCGCCCGAGACGCTGGCCGCCGCGGCCGCGCTGCCCGACGTCGCGCGTCTGCAGGCCAGCCGCACGCTGCCGCTGCAGCTGGCGCCGTCGTTGCCGTCGGTGGCGCTGATCGCGCGCGAGCTCACCGACCCGGCGGCCGAGCTGCCGCTGCTGGCCGCACCGCTGCCGCTGGCGCCGGGCGAGACCGGCGTCTTCGTCAGCGAGGCGATGGTGGCGCTGTACGACGCCCGCCCCGGCACGACGCTGACGCTGCCGCTGGGCGGGCGCGAGGTGACGGTGCGCGTGCGCGCCGTCTGGCGCGACTTCGCGCGCCAGTTCGGCGCCGTCACGCTGGCCCGGCGCGACTACCAGACGCTGACCGGCGATGCCCGCGTCAACGAGCTCGCGCTCTGGCTCGCCCCGGGCGCCGACGCCGCCGCCGTGATGGCCGGCCTGCGCGCGCTGATGCCGGACCCCGGCATGCTCGAGTTCGCCGCCACCGCCGAGCTGCGCGAGATCTCGCTGCGCATCTTCGACCGCAGCTTCGCCGTCACCTACTACCTTCAGGCGGTGGCGATCGCGGTCGGCCTGGTCGGCGTCGCGGCCAGCCTGTCGGCGCAGGTGATGGCGCGGCGCAAGGAGTTCGGGCTGCTGGCCCACCTCGGGCTGACGCGGCGCGAGGTGATGGTGCTCGTGACCGGCGAGGCGGCCGCGTGGCTGGCGGTCGGCTGCGCGATCGGCCTCGGCCTCGGGCTGGCGGTCAGCGCGGTGCTGGTCTTCGTCGTCAACCCGCAGAGCTTCCACTGGACGATGGCGATGGTGCTGCCCGGCACCCGACTGGCCGCGCTGGCGGCGGCGGTGCTCGCCGCCGGCGTGCTGACGGCCGCACTCAGCGCCCGGCGCGCGGCGTCACGGGCGGCGGTGCTGTCGGTGAAGGAGGACTGGTGAGACGCCGCACCTGGCTCACGCTGATGGCCGCGGCCTCGCTGCCGGCGGTCGCGCGGGCCGATGGCGCGGCGGCTGCAGCGGCGACGTCGGCGGTGCAGCGCGGCCGCGTGCTGGCTTTCCCGCGCGACCACGGCGCCCACCTGGCGGCGCGGACCGAGTGGTGGTACCTGACCGGCTGGATGGGGCCGATCGAGCAGCCGCGCGCCGGCTTTCAGGTCACCTTCTTCCGCAGCCGCACCGGATTGGCGGACGCCCTCCCCGGCCGCTTCGCGCCGCGCCAGCTGCTGTTCGCGCACGCGGCGCTGACCGACCTCTCGCGCGGCCGTCACCGCCACGCCGACCGCATCGCGCGCTGGTCCGGCGAGCCCGACGCGCCGCTGGCGCGCGCGTCGGTGCAGGACACCGACGTGCACATCGGCCGCTGGTCGATGGTGCGCGACGGCGACGGCGCCTATCGGGCGCGCGTCGACGATGAGGCGTTCACGCTCGACCTCGCGGCGCGGCCGACGCAGCCGCTGCTGCTGCAGGGCGACGCCGGCTTCTCGCGCAAGGGCCCGGCCGAGCGGCAGGCCAGCCACTACGTGACCGAGCCGCAGCTGGCGGTGGCCGGCCGGGTCGGCGCACCGGGCGGCCAGGATGCCCCGGGGGGCCCGGAGGCGGCCGCGGACGGGCGCGGCTGGCTGGACCACGAGTGGAGCGACGAGATCCTGCATCCCGACGCGCTGGGCTGGGACTGGATCGGCATGAACCTGGCCGACGGCGGCGCGCTGACCGCGTTCCAGCTGCGGCGCGCCGACGGCTCGGCGCTGTGGGCCGGCGGCAGCTGGCGGCCGGCCGGCGGCGCGGTGCGGGTCTTCGCGCCGGCCGACCTGCGCTTCGAGCCGCTGCACCACTGGACCAGCCCGGCCACCGCGGCACGCTACCCCGTGCAGTGGCGCGTGCACACCCCGGCCGGGCGCTTCGAGGTGATCAGCCTGCTCGACGCCCAGGAGCTGGACGGTCGGCGCAGCACCGGCTCGGTCTACTGGGAGGGTCTGTCGGCGCTGCACGACGACGCCGGACGGCGCGTCGGCCTGGGCTATCTGGAGATGACGGGCTACGCCGGGCGGCTGAAGCTGTAACGGGTTGCGGCCGGCGTGCGCGGCCGCACAGGCATGGACCGTCCCGGTCGCCCGGCGTTCAGGGCTTGCACTCGGGGGGCAGGGAGTCGCCGCCGACCCAAGACCCCGGCGCATCGATCGCCGGCAGCGGATCGTCGGGTGCCAGGCGAACGCAGTTACCGCCTGCCTGGCGCGCCGTCTGCAGCGCCCGGTGCGCGTCGGCCACCAGCACCGCCAGGCCCTGGTGCATCGGCCGCATCACGGCCACGCCGATGCTGGCCGTGATCGGCGCGCCGGCGGGCAGGCCCGGCAGCTCGAGGTGCTCGACGTGCGCGCGGATGCGGTCGGCGACGTCGAGCGCGCCCGTGGCATCGGCCTGCGGCAGGAAGACCGCGAGCTGGGCGTCGTCGAATCGCGCCAGCAGGTCGGCGCCGCGCAGCGACGCCAGCACCTGGCGGCCGAGCCCGGCCAGCAGGTGGTCGGCCACGCCCGGGCCGGCGCGCTCGGTCATCGCACGCAGACGGTCGATCTCGACCAGCAGCAGCCCGACCGCGCCGCCATAGCGGCCGGCACGCTGCCAGTCGCGTTCGACCAGCGCCAGGAAGGCCGGGCGGTGGAACATGCCGGTCTGCACATCGCGCAGCAGTGCATCGGTGGTGGGCTCGGCCGCCGGCGGGTCGGCAGGCGCGGCCGGCGCCGGGCGCCACGCCGCCCAGCCCGCGCACAGGGCGGCGACGCCGGCCGCGAGCCATGGCCACTGGGGCGCCAGCGCCAAGGACAGCCCGACACCGACGGCGGCGGCGGGCGCGGCAATGGCCACACGTCCAACGGACAGGCGGCGCGGTTGGGGTGGCGTCGGGTCGGGCGGGCTCATGGCGGATGGCAGCGGACGTCACTGCGATTCGACCACAAACCCGCGCGCCGGGGGCGGCAGTTTGACCGCTGCTTCGAGTGGTGTCGCCGCAGCGCTTGACGGAATCCGATGAGTGAGATTACAGTGATATCATTGTAAGATCATCGCCGGAGTCCTGCCATGTCCAAGTCCCGCACGCCAGAACGCGCCGCCAGGAGCGCCAACGGCTATCTGATGGCCGTCGCCGGGGTGGCGCTGATGCTGCCGCTGCCGCTGCTGGCGATCGCCGGCGTGGCGCGCACGCCAGGCCTGATCCTGGCGCTGGCACTGTGCACGGCCGTCGGCGTGTTCATGATGGTCGGGCTGTACATGCTGCAGCCCAACGAGGCGGCCATCCTGACGCTGTTCGGCGAGTACACCGGCACCGACCGGAGCGAGGGCCTGCGCTGGGCGAATCCGCTGGCGAGGAAGCGCAAGCTGTCGCTGCGCGCGCGCAACCTGAACGGCCCGACGCTGAAGGTCAACGACAAGCGCGGCAACCCGGTCGAGATCGGCGCCGTCGTCGTCTGGCGCGTGCGCCACACGGCGCAGGCGGTGTTCGACGTCGACGACTTCGAGACCTACGTCAAGGTGCAGGCCGAAGCCGCGGTGCGCCACCTGGCGTCGATGTACGCCTACGACGACGGCGAGGACCTGGCGGCCGGCGAGCAGACGCTGCGCGGCGGCTTGGACGCCGTCGCGGCGACGCTGCGCGACGAGCTGCAGGACCGCTTCGAGGAAGCCGGCGTCGAGGTGCTGGACGCCAAGCTCAGCCACCTCGCCTACGCGCCGGAGATCGCCCAGGTGATGCTGCGGCGCCAGCAGGCCGAAGCGATCGTCAGCGCGCGCCACAAGATCGTGCAGGGCGCCGTCGGCATGGTCGAGGCGGCGCTCAACGGCCTGTCCGAGCGCAACCTGCTCCAGCTCGACGACGAGCGCCGCGCCGCGATGGTGAGCAACCTGCTGGTCGTCCTGTGCTCGGACCACGACGCCCAGCCGGTGCTCAACACCGGCACGCTGTACGGCTGAGCCGCGGGAGCACAGCTTGAGCCCGTCGTACCGTGAAGTGCAGCCTTTCGTCCTGCTGTGGGTGGTGCTGCCGCTGACGGCGGCGCTGACCTCGATCGCCATGCACGCCAGCGACGAGCGCGGGGCCACGCTCGGCAGCGCCATCATGCTGGGCACGAGCGCCCTCATGCTGGTGCTCTTCGGCCGCCTGACGATCGAGATCCGCGGCGACCGGTTGCACTGGACCTTCGGCTTCCTCGGCTGGCCGCGCTGGTCGCTGCCGCTGGCCGAGATCGAGGGCTGCGAGGTGCTGCGCCGGGCCGGCCGGACCGGCGCCGGCATCCGCGGCCCGGCGCGCGACCGGCTGTACAGCGCGGTCGTCGGCGGGCCGGCGCTGCGCCTGACGCTGCGCAATGGGCGCCGCGTCACGTTGGGCACGCCCGAGCCCGATCGGCTGCGCAGCTTCATCGACGCGCGGCGCCCCGCGCCACGCTGACCGGCGGCATGGCGAGCCCGGGCAAGAAGCACTTCGCGCTGCGCATCGACCCGCGCCTGTGGGTCGAGATCGAGCGTCTGGCGGCACAGGAGCTGCGCAGCGCCAACGCCGAGGTCGAGGTGCTGCTGCGCGAGGCGCTGTCGCGACGCGGCCGAAGGCTGCCGCCGCCGGGCACCGATGGAGCCGACCCCGCCGCGCCCGCCGGCCCCGGCGCCGACGCCGACGCCGACGACCACGACTGAACGGCGGCGGGCCTGCACCCGCCCGCACTGGCCCTGCCGATGTGCCGCCGGCCGATAGACTCTCGCCAATGGCCGCTTCGTCTACCGCTCCGCCCGCCGCCCCTGCCACGGCGCCGACCGACGTGCGCAACACGGGGCGCCCGGCCGCCGCGACGCCGCGCTCGCTGTCCGGCCTGCTGCCCTTCCTGCGGCCCTACCGCGGACGCATCGCGCTGGCGGGGCTGTTCCTCGTGATGGCGGCACTCAGCACGCTGGCGATCCCGGTCGCGCTGAAGGGCCTGATCGACCAGGGCCTGGTCGCCGCCGACCCCGGCGAGCGGCTGATGGCGCTGCGCGGGCAGTTCCTGGCCCTGTTCGCGGTTGGGGCCTCGCTCGGCGTGTTCTCGGCGGCGCGCTTCTACATGGTCAGCTGGCTCGGCGAGCGCATCACGGCCGACCTGCGCAACGCGGTCTACCGCCACGTCGTGCAGCAGAGCCCGGAGTTCTTCGAGACGACCCAGACCGGCGAGGTGCTGAGCCGGCTGACGACCGACACGACGCTGGTGCAGACCGTCGTCGGCTCGTCGCTCAGCATGGGACTGCGCAACATCGTGATGGGCACCGGCGCGCTGGTCGCGCTGGTCGTCACCAACCCGGTCGTGATGGCGCAGGTGCTCGGCATCCTGGTGCTGGTCGTGCTGCCCAGCGTCTACTTCGGCCGCCGCGTGCGGCGCCTCAGCCGCGCCAGCCAGGACCGCATCGCCGACTCCAGCGCGATCGCTTCCGAGGTGCTGGGCGCGGTGCCGGTGGTGCAGAGCTACAACCAGCAGGCGCGCGAGGCAGAGCGCTTCGACCGCGCGACCGAGAGCGCCTTCGACACCGCGCGCAAGCGCAACCGGGTGCGCGCGATCCTGGTCGGCTTCATCATCACGGCCACCTTCGGCGCCCTGCTGTGGGGCCTGTTCCAGGGCACGCAGGCGGTGCTGCGCGGCGACATCACGGCCGGCCACCTGGGGCAGACGGTGGTCTTCGTGATCATCTTCGTCGGCGCGGTGGCGGTGCTGTCCGAGGTCTACGGCGACATGCTGCGCGCGGCCGGCGCCACCGAGCGGCTGATGGAGCTGCTGGCGCTGCGCTCGCCGGTCGGCGAGCCGCCGCAGCCGCAGCCGCTGCCGCCGGCGCGCGGCGGCTCGGACGTACGTTTCGACGGCGTCGTCTTCCACTACCCGTCGCGGCCGCAGGTGGCGGCGCTGGACGGCTTCGAGCTGCACGTGGCCGCCGGCGAGACGGTGGCGCTGGTCGGCCCCAGCGGCGCCGGCAAGAGCACCGTGCTGCAGCTGGTGCTGCGCTTCTACGACGCCCAGCAGGGGCGCGTGCGGCTCGACGGCGTGCCGGTGGGCGAGATCGCGCTGGCCGAGCTGCGCCAGCGCATCGGCATCGTGCCGCAGGACAGCACCATTTTCTCGACCAGCGCGCGCGAGAACATCCGCTACGGCCGCCCGGACGCGAGCGACGCCGAGGTCGAGGCCGCTGCGCGGGCCGCCTTCGCGCACGACTTCATCAGCGCGCTGCCCGAGGGCTACGACACCTACCTGGGCGAGCGCGGCGTGCGCATCAGCGGCGGCCAGCGCCAGCGCATCAGCATCGCGCGCGCGATGCTGAAGAACCCGCCGCTGCTGCTGCT
>CAZQPN010000170.1:0-6324 GCA_964595215.1 uncultured Rubrivivax sp.
CCGGTGGGGCGCTCGACGCGCCGCTGGCCGCGCTGAAGCGCGCCGCCGAGGCGGCGGGCGAGGCGGCCGAGACCGTGGCCGGCAGCGCGCCCGACCTGGCACGGCTGGCCGAGCGCGCGGACGCGATCGCGGCCCTCGCAGCCCGCTTCGCCGCCATGCCGGCGCCCGGGCAGGTGCGCTGGGTCGACCTGTCGCCGCAGCAGGCGCGGCTCGTCGAGTCGCCGCTCGACATCCGCGACATGTTGACCGAGCAGCGCCGCGCGGCGCCGCGCGCCTGGGTGTTCACGTCGGCCACGCTCGGCGCCGACGAGCGCCTGACCTGGTTCACCCGCACCACCGGGCTGGAGGATGCGACCTGCCTGCGTGTCGGCAGCCCGTTCGACTACCCCTCGCAGGCGCGCCTGTGGGTGCCGGCGCGCTGCCCGCTGCCGAACGAGCCGGGCCATCCGGCGGCGGTGGGGCGGTTGGCTGCGCGCTGCGCGCACCGGCTCGGCGGCCGCACCTTCGTGCTGACGACGACGTTGCGCGTGCTGCCGCTGATCGCCGAGGCGGTCGAGGCCTGGCAGGCTCGGCACGGCGGCTCGCTGCAGGTGCTGGTGCAGGGCAGCGAGCCGCGGCGGGCGCTGCTGCAGCGCTTCGGCCATGGCGAGGGCAAGCTGTTGCTCGGCTCGCACAGCTTCTGGGAGGGCATCGACATGCCGGGGGACGCGCTGCAATGCGTGCTGATCGACAAGCTGCCGTTCCCGCCGCCGAACGATCCGTTGGTCGAGGCGCGCGTGCGCCAGCTGGAGACCGCGGGTCAGTCGCCGTTCGACGAGTACTTCGTCGCCGAGGCCGCTGTCGCGCTCAAGCAGGGTGCCGGCCGGTTGATCCGTACCGAAACCGACCGCGGGCTGCTGGTGGTGTGCGACCCGCGGCTGCAGCGCATGCGCTATGGGGCCCGCCTGCTCGACGCACTGCCGCCGATGGGCCGGTTGCACGAGGACGTCGAGGTCGGCACCTGGCTGGCCGGTCTGGCGGAGGCGACCCTCGGGTCGGACCGGGCTGCCGGCGGCTGATCGCCCGCTGCGTCGGAGCCGGGCGGCCGGGCGGCCGGGGCCGACCTGCAGACAACCCGGGCCGCGCGCGCCTCAGCACGTCACCAGAAGCGCCACCAGGGTTGATCCGGCGCCCGTAGGCCTTCGGTCAGGAAGCGGCTGTCGGGGAAGTTGGTCTCCAGCACGCGGCGCGCCGAGGCGGCGAGCTCGGCCATGTCCAGCCGCTCGTAGCTTAGCGACAGGATGTACAGCGCCTCCTCGGCCGACGGCGAGGTCTGGAAATCCTCCACCGCACGCTGGGCGCGGTTGGCCGCGGCCACGTAGGCGCCGCGCCGCAGGTAGTAGCGGGCCACGTGCAGCTCGTGCCCGGCCAGCGCGTTGACGATGTAATCCATGCGCACGCGGGCATCCGGCGTGTAACGCGACTCCGGGAAGCGCTCGACGAGCTGCCTGAACGACTGCCAGGCGTCGCGCGACGCCTGCTGGTCGCGCTCCGACAGGTCCTGGCCGGCAAGTCGCCCGAACAGTCCCAGGTTGTCGTTGAAGTTCACCAGCCCGCGCAGGTAGAGCGCGTAGTCGAACGCCGGGCTCGACGGGTTGAACTTGATGAAGCGGTCGAGCGTCGCGATGGCGGGCTCGCGCTCGCCGGATCGCCACTGCGCGTAGGCCAGATCGAGCTGCGCCTGCTGCGTCAGCAGCGTCCCGCCGCCCAGAGCCTCGACCCGGTTGAGCTTGCGGATGGCGGCGTCGTAAGCGCCGTTGGAGATGTCGACCTTGGCGTCCTGGTACACGGTCTGGGCGTTGTCGCCCAGTTCCTCCTGCGTCGTGCCGCAGCCGACCAGGCCGAGCGCCACGAGGACCACGGCGGTGGTCAAGGCGTGCGCCAGCGGGCGCCGAACACGGGTCAGAGGCATCGTCGCAGGCAGCACGGGTGCCGCTCGGGGAGAATCAAGAGGTGGATTATAGGAAGCCGCCCGCCGCCGACCGCCGTGCGCCGCGAGGACTCTCGCCGAGCGGGCCCGCCACCGTCGGCGGGCGCGGGTCCTCGGCCGCGGATGGTGCCGACACGATCGGCGTGGCGCGCGTGGCCGACGCCATCGACCTCCTCGATGCCGCCGACGTGGGGGATCCGGCGGACCCGGTCGAGCGACGATCGGGCGTTGTCGCTGTCGCCGACCACGGCCAGCGGCTGGACAAGGCGCTGGTCGCGCTGGCGCCGGAGTTCTCGCGTACCCACCTGCAGTCGCTGATCGCGCGCGGGCACGTCGATATCGACGGCGAGCCGGCGTCGCAGGCCTCGCGCCGGTTGCGCGCCGGTCAGCGCATCGGCGTCGCGCTGGTGCCGACCGAGGAGACCCTGGCCTACCGGCCGCAGGCGATGACGCTCAGGGCACTGTACGAGGATGCCTACCTGCTCGTGCTGGACAAGCCGGCCGGACTCGTCGTGCATCCGGCGCCGGGCAACTGGTCGGGCACGCTGCTCAACGGCCTGCTGGCGCGTCACCCGGGTGCGGCGCTGCTGCCGCGCGCCGGCATCGTGCACCGGCTGGACAAGGACACCTCGGGCGTGATGGTGGTCGGCAAGACGCTGCCCGCGGTGACCGCGCTGGCGCAGGCGATCGCCGAGCGTCGGGTCCAGCGTCGCTACCTGGCGATCGCGCATGGCCTGCTGGACCCGGCCGAGCAGCGCATCGAGGCCCCGATCGGGCGCGATCCGGTGTCGCGCGTGCGCATGGCGGTCGTCGGCGGCGGCAAGCCCGCGCGCACCGACGTTCGTGTGGTCGCGGCGCACGAGGGTTGTTGCGCGCTCGTGTGCGCGCTGCACACTGGCCGCACGCACCAGATCCGCGTGCACCTGGCGTCGCGCGGTCACCCGCTGGTGGCCGACGCGGTGTATGGCGGCCGGCCGGCACTCGGCATGACGCGCCAGGCGTTGCACGCGGTCCGGCTCGTCCTCGAGCATCCGGTGACCGGCGAGGGCTTGACCGTGCGATGCCCGCCGCCGCCGGACTTCGCCCAGGCCTGGCGCGACGTCGGCGCGCCGGAGGACGGGGCCGACTCGGATTGACCGCCGACGCGCCCTGAACGGACGACGCCGGCGTGCGGCCGCGTTGGGGCTACAATGCGGATCAACGCGGCAACTCTCTGCGTCCCGGCGTCCGAAGGCGCCCCCTCGCGAAGCCGGGCGACGGTTCGCCCCACGCGAGACCTGTTCCGGAGTTGCGCGGCCACCCCGTCCGCTCCAGCGCCGCCCCATCGGGCCGCCTCGGGCGATGGACCCCGGAGACACCACGCCGTCGATGCGGCGGGTCGGCGGCCCACGAGTCGCCCCGCCACAGGCCCATTGCGATGAACACTTCGGATGCGAAACGCGTCCTCGAGGCTGCCCTGATCTGCGCAGCGACACCGCTGTCGTTGCGCGACTTGCGGCAGCTGTTCGACGACCAGCTCGGCGCCGACACCCTGCGCACGCTGCTCGACGAGCTGGCCGTCGATTGGCAGGACCGCGGGGTCGAGCTTGTGACGCTCGCATCCGGCTGGCGTTTCCAGACGCGTCCGGCGTTGCGCCCCTTCCTCGACCGTCTGCACCCGGAGAAGCCCCCGCGCTACTCGCGAGCGGCGCTCGAGACGCTGGCCATCGTCGCCTACCGGCAGCCGGTGACGCGCGGCGACATCGAGGACATCCGAGGTGTCACCGTCAGCAGCCAGATCGTCAAGCAGCTCGAGGACCGCGGCTGGATCGAGGCCATCGGCTACCGCGAGGCGCCCGGCCGGCCGGCCCTGTACGCGACCACGCGCCAGTTCCTCGACGACCTCGGGCTGGCCAGCCTCGCCGAGCTGCCCGCGCTGGAGAGCGCCGATGGCGATGCGATGGGCGGTGCCGTGCGCGCCCTGACGGCGCTGGGCGGGGACGCCGCGTCGTCCGCCGCACAGCCCGAACTCGACCTCGTTCCTGCGCAGGCCGACGCCACCCCGTCCGGCGAGCCAGCCACTTCCACGCCCCAGCCGGACAGTCCGGCCCTTGCCGCATCCACCGACGACCCGCCAACGGGCGGTACCCCCAGCCCCGTCAGAGAGCCCCACGCATGAACCCGAGCGACACCGATCCCACGCTGCCCGTCCCGACGACGGCCCCGGCCGACGAGGCCGCCGACGCGGCACCGAAGCGCCGCCGCGCGCCCCGGGCTCCCCGTGCCGCAGCTGGCGCAAAGGAAAGAGCCGAGGCGCAGACGCCACCGGACCGAGTCGGAGGAGATGGTGGCCAAGACGCCCCGGCCGGGCCGACGCCGCCGGTGGCCGCGGGCGCCGGGCGCGCCGCCGTCGATGACGGCGACTCGGGCGGCGTGGAGCGTAATGACGCCGAAGCGGGCGGTGGCGAGGGCGGTCCGGACGGCGAGGGTGGCGAGCCGCGCAAGGGCCGGCGGGGGCGCAACCGGCGGCGCGGACGGCGCCGTGGTGACCGTGGTGCGGATGGCACGCCCGAGACGCAGGATGCCGCGTCCGCCGTGCCGCGTCCGCTCCAGGAAGCACCTGCCCTGGCGCAGGAGCGGTTCGCGGACGTGGTTTCCGGTGCCTTCGATGCCGACGCCGGCGAGGTCGCCGACGCGGTGGGCGAAGGTGTGCCCGTGACGGACGGCGAGACGCTGCTGTCGGCGCCCCAGGGGGACACGGCGGCGCCGCCGAACGAGGTCGCAGCAGGCGTCGGCGTTGGCCGGCAGGACGCCGCAGAGGGCGGGCCGGCGTCTGCCGCGCCGGCCGACCTGTCCGGTGCCACGGCGTCTGTACCGGCTGCAGGCCCGGGTGCCGCGACGCAAGACGTCGATGGCGGCGCCTCACGCCGCGTGCTCGCGCCCGAGCCCGACGCGCCCAAGCTGCACAAGGTGCTGGCCCAGTCGGGTGTCGGCTCGCGGCGAGATCTCGAGCAGATGATCGCCGACGGACGCGTGACGGTGAATGGCGAGCCGGCGCACACCGGCCAGCGCATCTCGCACGGCGACCGCATCCAGGTCGACGGCAAGCCGGTGCGCGTGCGCATCGCGCCGCCGCGGGCCCGTGTGCTGGCTTACCACAAGCCGACCGGCGAGGTCGTCTCGCACGACGACCCGCAGCAGCGCCCGACCGTGTTCCGGCGGCTGCCGCGGCTGCAGCAGGGCAAGTGGCAGTCGGTCGGCCGCCTGGACATCAACACCGAGGGTCTGCTGCTGTTCACCAACTCGGGTGAGCTGGCCAACCAGCTGATGCATCCGCGCTTCGGCGTCGAGCGCGAGTACGCCGTGCGTTCGCTCGGCGTGCTCAGCGAGGCCCAGCGCCAGCAGCTGCTCGAGGGCGTCGAGATCGACGGCCAGCGCGCGGCTTTCAAGCGCATCGAGGACGGTGGCGGCGAGGGTGTCAACCACTGGTACCGGGTCGTCATCAGCGAGGGCCGCAACCGCGAGGTGCGAAAGCTGTTCGAGGCCGTCGGCCATGCCGTCAGCCGCCTGATTCGAATCCGCTACGGCTCGGTGGTGCTGCCGCGCGGCCTGCGGCGCGGCGTCTGGGTCGATCTCGACGAGGGCGATGTCAAGGCGCTGCGCCGCCTGGCCGGCGGCAGCGAGCCCGGTGCGCGGCGCGAGGTGGCCGACGAGGGCGGTGAGCGGCGCGCCAAGCGCGGCCGCCGCAACAAGGGCGAGCGGGCCGACGGGCGCGAGGGCCGTCAAAGCGGACAGGGCGGCCAGGGCGGTGCCCAGGACCGGGGCCCGCGCGGACCGTCCATGCCCGACCCGTTGCGCCAGACCTTCGACAAGTCGCGGCAGGAGCCCAAGCGCCAGGCACCGCGCGTGGCCGAGATCGACGAGGACGAGGACGACTTCCGCGGGCCGATCCCCGACCCGCTGCGCCAGACCTTCGACCGCACACGCGTGCAGGCGCGTCGCCCGGCGCCGCGGGTGGCCGACATCGGCGACGACGACGACGACCTGCGCGGCCCGATCCCCGATCCGCTGCAGCAGACCTTCGACAAGCGCCAGGTGCAGAAGCCCGGCCTGCTCGGCGGCCGGCCCAAGCGCGGGGGCAATGCGGGCGCACCGCGCGAACCCGATCCGATGCAGACCTCGGTGGGCTACATCGGTGCCGACGCCTTCCTGCGCAAGGCTGGCGGCGGGGGAGGGCGCAGCGGGGGCGGTGGCCGCCGGGGCGGCGGCAAGCGGCGCTGAACGACACACGCCCACGCTAGAATGCGTGGTTTTGCCAAGTCCTTGATTCAGGAGAGCTTTTCATGGCTGTCGAACGCACCCTGTCGATCATCAAG
>CAZQPN010000171.1:0-6315 GCA_964595215.1 uncultured Rubrivivax sp.
CCGTCACCGAGCAGACCGGCGACGGCACGCGCTCGACCGCCCAGATGGTGCGCGAGCTGTCCCGAACCGCCGAGGAGCTGCGCCAGTCGGTGGCGCGCTTCAAGGTCAGCTGACGCCGCGCGCGGCCCGGCCCCGATGATGCAATCGCCCTCACACACCGACCTGCAGACCGACCCGGACCGGATCGGCGACGACGTCAGCGTCCTGGCCTGGGTCGACGGCGAGCTGCGACGCACCGTCGAACAGGCCCACAAGGCACTGCGACGCTTCGTCAGGGAGCAGTCGACCCCGGGCGCATCCGACGTCGATGCCGTCGATCCGGCGGTGCTGCGCACCGCGCGCAACCACTTTCACCAGGCCGTGGGCGCGCTCGAACTCGTTGGGCAGCCGGCGGCGGCCGCGGTGATGCGCGCGGCCGAGGTGGCGGTGCAGCGCATGGCGGCGCGGCCGAAGACGGCGACCGCATCGGCGGCCGAGACCGTCGAGCGCGCGTCGTTCGCCGTGCTCGACTTCGTCGCCCGCATCCTCGCCGGCAAGCCGGTCGGCGCGACGGCGATGTATCCGCAGTACGCCGCCGTCCAGGCGCTGGCCGGCGCCGACCGCGTACACCCTGCGGACCTGTGGCCGCACGACTGGCAATGGCGTACGCTGCCGGCCGATCCGTCGGCCATGGCGCGGGGGCCGGACGACGAGGCGCGCTCCGAGATGGAGATGCTGGTGCTGACGCTGATGCGCCAGCCGACGGCCGACGCGCAGCGCCAGATGTCCGACCTGTGCGCGGCGCTCGGCGCCGGCGCCGGCGACCACACCCGCACCGTCTGGATGCTCGCCGCGGCCCTGTTCGAGGGGCAGGCCACGGGCCGGATCCCGGTCGACGTGCACACCAAGCGGGTCGCGTCGCGCCTGCTGTCCATGCTGCGCGCGGCCATGAAGGGCCAGGCCGACGCGTCCGACCGCCTGGGCCGCGAGCTGCTCTTCTTCTGCCTGCGCGCGCCGCTCGACGGCGATGACGGCACCGCGTTGCCTCGCTTGTCTGCCGTGCAGCAGGTCTGGCCGCCCGACGACGGCGTGCGCACGGCCTACGACGAGCCCCGCCTCGGCCGCTTCGACCCCATCGTCGTGCAGCAGGCGCGCAAGCGCGTGGCGTCGGCACGCGAGACCTGGGCCGCGGCGGCGGCCGGCGAGGCGCCGCGCAGCGGCAGCGTCGGCGAGAGCATGGTGCTGCTGGCCGATTCGCTCGATCGACTGTTCCCCGACGGCCAGCCGCTCGGGCGCGCGATGCAGACCGCGGCGCAGTCGGCGGCCACGGCGCCGCCGTCGCCGGCGCTGGCGATGGAGGTGGCCACCGGCGTGCTCTACCTCGAGGCCGTGCTGGAGGACGGCGAGCTTGACGCGCCGGCGCTTCCCGGCCGCCTGGCCCGTCTGGCCGAGCGCGTCGAGGCCGTCGCCCAGGGTGCCGAGCCGCAGCTGCTCGAGTCGTGGATGGAGGACCTGTACCGGCGCGTGTCGGATCGCCAGACCATGGGCAGCGTCGTGCAGGAGCTGCGCGGCTCGCTGTCCGAAGTCGAAAAGCACATCGACACCTACTTCCGGGATCCGGCGCAGGCGGCGACGCTGCTGCAGGTCCCGGCGCAGCTGCAGGCGATGCGCGGCGTGCTGACGGTGCTGGGCATCGACGCCGCAGCGCAGGCAGTGCTGCGCATGCGCGACGAGGTGGACGCGCTGGCACGCGCCGGCGCCGACGCAGGGTCGCGCAACGACGACATCTGCCATCGGCTGGCGGACAACCTGGGCGCGCTCGGGTTCCTGATCGACATGCTCGGCGTGCAGCCGAGCGCGGCCAAGTCGCTGTTCCGGTTCGACCCCGACAGCGGGCGCCTGCGCTCGCCGATGGGCCGCAGCGGCACGGCGCTGCCGGCCGACGGCGCGCCGGCCTTCGAAGGCATGGCGTCGCCGCAGCCGGCGGCCGAGGTGTCACCACTGCCGGCCGCCGGATCGGACCCGGAGGCGGTGCCGTCGGCACCGGCACCGGGTCCGACCACGTCGCCGCTGCCGGCGAGCGGTCTCGAGGACGACGCCGAGATGCGCGAGGTCTTCCTGGAAGAGGCCGACGAGGTGCTGCGGGCGGCCGCCGGCGCCCTGGCCCATCTGCGCTCCACACCGGACGACGTCGCCGAGATGACGGCGATCCGGCGCGCCTTCCATACCCTCAAGGGCAGTTCCCGCATGGTCGGGCTGACCGACTTCGGCGACGCCGCCTGGGCCTGTGAGCGGCTGTACAACGCCCGTCTGGCCGAGCAGGCGTCGCTGGACGGTGGGCTCGGCGCGTTCACCGCCGACGCGCTCGAGACCCTCGGGCGCTGGGTCGACGCGATCTCGCAGGGCCAGCCGTCGCCGGACGATGCCGCGCGCCTCGGCCCGGCCGCCGACACGCTGCGCGCTGGCACGCCGGTGGCGCCGCCCCTTGCCGCCGAAAGCGCCGGCCCGACCGAGCTGGTGCCGGCGGCCGGTGCCGAGCGCCTCCCCAGCGAGGTGACCGAACCGTCGACCGCAGGCACGGTGCCCGATCCCGCCGGCGCGACCACCCCGGCCGTTACGGACGAGTCCGTCGACGAGGCGTCGTCCGTGAGCGCGGCCGATGCGTCCGACGAGGGCGCAGGCGTGGCCATGGACGACGCCGCCGACGCGACCACCGACGGGCTGCGCGCCGCGGCCGTCGATGCACCGCGGCCGGGGCTGCCGACCCTGCAGTCGCTGGTGCCGGACCTGCCCACGGCCAGCGATCTGGACCTGTCGTCGCTGCCGGCCCTGGAGGAGGAGCCTGGGCCTTCGCACGAGCCGATGCCCGAGGCGGCCGATGCCGTGGGCCGACTGGGCTTCGAGCTCGACCTCGGCGCCCTGGACGAGGCCGAGGCAACGACGGCGGCCGCTTGGCCTGGCGATGTCGATGTCTCGGCCTGGCCCGCGCCGCATGCCTCGGCAGACGTCGGTGAGCCTGCGGGCGAGCTCGTCCCGCTCGAGCCCGAGCCCGAGCCATCCATCGAGCTCGGCGATCTGGCCCTGCCCGACGTCGTCGACCTCGGCGCCTTCGACGAAGGCCCAGCCGAGCTGGTCGGCGATGGCGCGCCGGCGCCCGAGATGCTGGAGGACGCCGACCTGAGCGCGCTGTTCGGCTTCGAGCCGGCGGCCGAGGAAACGGCCGCGGCCACGGAAGGCCTGATGACCGATGCGCCGACAGACGAGCAGGCACCTCTGGTGCTGCTCGACCCGATGGCCATCGAAACCGAGACAGAGACAGAGACCAAAGCCGACGCCGACGCCGACGCCGACGCCGACGCCGACGCCGGTCGCGGCGCGGCCGTCGAGGCCTGGGACGACCGCGTCGCGGTCGACGAGCCCGATCTCGACGACGGCGCCGAGCAGGTCAAGGTCGTCGGCCCGCTGCGGATCGCCATCCCGCTGTTCAACATCTTCCTGAACGAGGCGGACGAGCAGTCCCGCCGACTCGGCATCGAGCTTGCCGAGTGGACGCACGAGCCGCAGCGGCCGGTCGGCGAGTCGGCGATCGCCCTGGCCCATTCGCTGGCCGGCAACTCGGCCACCGTCGGCTTCGCCGAACTGTCGGCGCTGGCTCGCCACCTCGAGCACGCGCTCATGCGCAGCGAACAGGTCGGGCGTGCGCGCGAAGGCGAGGCGGCGCTGTTCAACGACGCTGCCGACGAGATCCGGCGCCTGCTGCACCAGTTCGCCGCCGGTTTCCTGCGTCCCGTGTCGCCCGACCTGCTGCATCGGTTCCTGGATCACGAGCGCTGGCCCATGCCGGCCGAAACGCCGCTGGCCGAAACCGCCACCGACGACGCGCCGGCCGATGCCGTCGAGCCGGACGCAACCGTCATGGCCCGTGTCGCCGGCCTGGACGACCTGGACAGCGCCGACGACATCGTCGACGCGATCGACGCCGACCTGTTCCCGATCTTCGACGAGGAGGCCGAGGAACTGCTGCCGCAATTGCACGCCCGCCTCGCCGAGTGGGTGCGCCACCCGGGCGACCGCTCGGCACCGGTGGCAGCCATGCGCACGCTGCACACGTTCAAAGGCGGCGCGCGGCTGGCCGGCGCGATGCGGCTGGGCGAGATGGCGCATCGGCTCGAGTCCGGCATCGAGCGAGTGACCACGGACGAAGAGCCGGCCGCGACCGAGATCGAACGGCTGCTCGCCTATGCCGACGCGATGGGCACGGCGATCGAGCGCCTGCGCCAGCCGTCGCCGGACCAGGCGCCCACACTCCCGGCCGAATCGGTCCAGGCGATCGAGTCGGCAGAAGCGCCAGAAGCGCCAGAAGCGCCAGAAGCGCCAGAAGCGATCCAGGCTGACGAGCCGTCCCCGCTGGTCCCGCCGGCCGCCGCCCAGGGCCTCAGGCGCCCTGACGAGGACCTGTCAGATGCGACGGCGATGGCCGATGCCGCGAACGACGCGTTGGCCCCGGAGCCGCCGGCGCCAGCCGCATCGGCGGTCGATGCCGCTCCGGCCCAGGCCGATGCGACGGCTGCCATCGACTGGTCGCGCTTCCAGGTCGCGGAGGCGGCCGAACCGCCACCCGAACCCGAGACCGCAACCACGGCCGCGACCGGTGTCGTCGGCACGGTCCGCGTGCGCGCGCCACTGCTGGACCGGCTCGTCAGCGAGGCCGGCGAGGTGATCATCACGCGTGCCCGGCTCGAGGCGGACATGCGCACGCTGCAGTCCTCCCTCGAGGACCTGACGGAGAACCTGGACCGCCTGCGCAGCCAGCTGCGCGACATCGAGCTGCAGGCCGAGACCCAGATCAGCTCCCGCCTGGAGGCCGCGAAGGCGGCGTCGCAGTCCTTCGATCCGCTGGAGATGGACCGCTTCACTCGCTTCCAGGAGCTGACGCGGATGATGGCCGAGTCGGTCAACGACGTCGCCACCGTGCAGCGCACGCTGCAGCGCACGCTGCAGTCGTCGGAGGACGAGCTGGCGTCGCAGGCGCGCCTGACGCGCGCGCTGCAGGACGACCTGCTGCGCACCCGCATGGTCGAGTTCGAGAGCCTGGCCGACCGCCTCTACCGGGTCGTCCGGTTGGCGGCCAAGGAGGTCGGCAAGCCGGTGCGCATGGACCTGATCGGCGGCGGCATCGAGATCGACCGCGGCGTGCTCGAACGCATGGTCGGCCCCTTCGAGCACCTGCTGCGCAACAGCGTGGCACACGGCATCGAGCCGGCCGGGCAGCGCCTGGCCGCCGGCAAGCCGGAGACCGGCAGCATCACGGTGACGGTGGTGCAGGAAGGCAACGAAGTCGCGGTCGAGGTGCGCGATGACGGGGCCGGGCTGGATCTCGCGCGCATCCGCGAGCGCGCGGTGGCGCGCGGGCTGCTGGCCGCCGATGCCGATGTCGGCCCGGACACGCTCATGCAGATGATCTTCACCCCCGGCTTCAGCACCGCCGAGACCGTCAGCGGCCTCGCCGGGCGTGGCATTGGCATGGACGTCGTGCGTGCCGAGGTGCAGGCGATGGGCGGTCGCATCGAGACGCGCAGCGAGCCCGGCGCGGGCACCGTCTTCCGGCTGCTGCTGCCGCTGACGACGGCGGTGACGCAGGTCGTGATGCTGCGCTT
Organism: uncultured Rubrivivax sp.; assembly: GCA_964595215.1. GTDB lineage: Bacteria > Pseudomonadota > Gammaproteobacteria > Burkholderiales > Burkholderiaceae_C > Rubrivivax. Next base: position 5,637 of record CAZQPN010000171.1, read on the forward strand.
CGGCGCCACCGAGGTGGCGCTGCCGTCGACCCTGGTCGAAGTCGTCCGGCGCGGCAACGCCGAGCAGATGGACGCCGCCTACGCCAGCGGCCAATGGACCGAGGGAGAGGACCGCATCCCGTTCTTCTGGCTCGGCGCGCTGCTGCAGGCCGAGGTGCGCGGCGACGGGCAGCAGGGTTCGCAGACGGTCGTGATCGTGCGCAGTGCCGCGCAGCGCGTCGCGGTGCACGTCGACGAGGTGGTCGGCCAGCAGGAGGTCGTGGTCAAGAACCTCGGGCCGCAGCTGTCACGGCTGCCGGGCCTGGCCGGGATCACGCTGCTGCCATCGGGCGCGGTGGCCACGATCTACAACCCGGTCGCGCTGGCCAGCATCTACGGCGAGGAAGCCCATCGGCGCATGCGGGTGGGCGTCGCCTCGCCGGGGGGCGAGCCGATCGGCAGCGATGCACCGGCAACCCCGGCCGACGCCGAGCCCCCGCAGGCGCCGCTCGTGATGGTGGTCGACGACTCGCTGACGGTGCGCCGCGTCACGCAGCGCCTGCTGCTGCGCGAGGGCTACCGGGTGCTGCTGGCCAAGGACGGCCTGGACGCGATCGAGAAGCTGGCCGGGGAGCGCCCGTCCGTGCTGCTGTCGGACATCGAGATGCCGCGCATGGACGGCTTCGACCTCGTGCGCAAC
>CAZQPN010000172.1:0-6311 GCA_964595215.1 uncultured Rubrivivax sp.
GAGTCCGCGCCGGCACGCGCGCGTGCCCGCCAGCCGGCCGGCGCGGCCACGCGCCGAAGGAGCCGCTGAATGCCCAAGATCGGTCACTTCGTCCTGCACAGCAACTTCATGCCGCAGATCACGGCCGGGCGCTACCAGCTCAGGAGCGAGCAGACCGGCCTGCCCTTCGACGTCGCGTCCGAGGTCACGCACCTGCACGTCGCGTCGCCGCGCTTCACGATGCCGACCGACCAGATCCTGTCGACCTTCCCGCCGGCGAACGCCGAGGGCGCCTTCGGCGACAGGCTGCCGCAGATCGTGCTCAAGCGCCGCACGCTGCCCTGGGAGCGCAACCCGGCCGGCGGCGCCGAGCCCTCGGACACGCCGTGGCTGGCGCTCGTCGTCGTCGCGGAGGGCGAGGCCGAGCTCTCGTCGGCGACGCCCGTGGCCGACTGCGTGACCCCCGGCACGGGGTTGCGCGAGCCGGCCGACAAGGACGTCGAGCAGGGCCTGTACCTGGCCGTCACCGAGACGGTGGTGCGCAAGATCTTCCCGACGAAGGACGACCTGCCGCTGCTGTGCCACGTGCGCGAGGTCGACGTCAACGACACCGAGCTGGCCAACGGCGACGACGACGGCTGGTTGTCGGTGGTGCTGGCCAACCGCCTGCCGGTGTTCGACACCGCCGGCGCCAAGCCGGTGCGCTACATGGCCTGCCTGGTCAACGTCGAGGGTCAGCTGGACGCGCTGCCGCCCAAGACGCCGGCGGTCGACCGCTTCGCCTGGTCGCTGGCGCAGGACTGGAGCGTGCTGGCCCAGGTCGCATCGGTCTCCGGCGCCGATGCGACCGTGCTCGGACACGGCGCCACCCAGGGGCTGGTGCTGCCGCAGCCGATGGCGCCCGGCGCGCCAGCCGCCGCTGCGCCGACCGCGGCCGAGGCATCGGCCGGGCGAGCCGCTGCCGCGGCGCCGCGGCCTGCCTCTGGTTCGTTCGGCCAGGCGATGGCCGGTGGCGCGCTCGACGGTGCCAGGGCGATGACGCAGGCGCCGGTCTCGCGCCAGTGGGCGCAGACCACGCAGCAGGTCGCGGCCGCCGCGATGGACCCCGACGCCGTGCGCCTCGTGCGCGACACCATGGGCCGCGGCTTCCGCTACCCGATCGGCCGCTACGCGGTCGAGAAGGTGCTGCGCTTCCCGGTGCTGGCGCACTGGTCGTTCACGACCAGCGAGGGCGCCACCTTCGAGACGCTGATGCAGGACCTGGACGTCGGCCTGCTGGGCACCCTGCCACCGCCGCCGAAGAGCCAGCGTGCCGGCGTGGAAGCACCGCCGTCACAGCCCGACACGCTGCCCGAGGTCATGGCCAGCGGTCACCTCGGCCTGGCGCACCGCGCCCGCCGCGGCGATGCCGTGCGCGCCTGGTACCGCGGGCCCTGCGTGCCCTTCCCGGCCGCCCGCGACGGCGCGGGCGGCAGCGAGCCGCTGCCGCTGGCCCACGCCGCCGACCAGTTGCGCCGGGTCGTCCCCGACGGCCGTGAGGATCTGAGCCTGGCCTCGGCCTTCGAAATCGGCCGCCTGCTGGCGCTGTCGCAGCTGTCGGTCGTCTCCGCGCTGCTGCGTTTTCGCGCCGAGCAGTTCGGCGCCGGCCGCGTGCGCGAGCTGATGGCGCGCCTGGTGCCATTCCCGCTGCCCGCGCTGGCCGCCAACGCCGGGCCGAAGCGGGTCGACCTGGGCCGCTTCGTCGCCGTGCAGATGATCGACGCGCTGGCGCGCAACACCGAGCGCATGCTCGGCCCGCAGCGCCCGGTCGCCGATCCGGGGCGCGAGATCAAGGTCGACGGCGACATCGACCGCCTGATCGCGAGCGGCCTCGGGCTGGACCACGGCGCGCTGATCAAGCGAAGCCAGGAGGTCGGCATGCTCGCCGCGCTGGACGCCACGGCGGTGCCGGTCGCCGGCACCCTGGGCGACACCCGTGTGGGCAAGCGCGAGCTGCAGACGCTGCAGGGCGCACTCGCGGCCGAACTCGCGCGCACGCTGGACGTGGCGCTGCCGGCGGCCGGCCGTGTCGCGCCGACGGTGACCACCGGCCCGGCGCTCCGGCGCGGGCGTTCGGCGCCGCGCGCGGCTGCGGCCACCACGCGCGACGCGCTCGACGACCTGATCGACCGCGCGCGCGACGACGCCGAGGCCGTCGGGCCGGACGGCACCGGCGACGACAGCGACAGCGACCACAGCGACCACAGCGACGAGGAGACCCCGCGATGAGCGCCACCATCCGCTCGGCGATGACGATGGAGGCCGTTGTCAAGGCGGCGCTGGACTATGGCGGCGTCGTCACCGACCGAGACCCGGACGACGGCGAGCATGTCGCCCCGGGCGAGCTGCGCCGCTTCCTCGCGCGGCTGCGTCTGCTGCACGGCGTGCCGTTCAGCTACCTCGTGCCGGACGCCAAGCTGCTGCCGGTCGAGTCGATCCGCTTCTTCTATCTCGACCGCGCCTGGACCGACGCGCTCGTGCAGGGCGCGCTCAGCGTGGGCACCATCTCGAGCGCCGACCGGACCCAGCTCGAGGCCATCTACCCGCACATTCGCGCCGAGGTCGACGAGGCCGAGCGCACGGTCCGCCAACCGCGCGGCGAGGCGCTGCTGAAGGGCGTGGGGGGCACCGTCACCGGCTTCCTGCTGCGCTCGCGCGCCGTCTCCGGCTGGCCCAACCTGCACGTGCGCGCGTACGCGCAGGACGTGCTGGCCGACAACGCGCTGACAACCGCCGCCGAGAGCCATCCCAGCCGCATGAAGCTGCTGCGCATGGAGCGGCTGGCGCCGGCCGTGCTGCTGGTGCTGATCGACGGCGTGCCGGCCGTCGTCCACATCGAGGAGCCGCGCCAGGGCATCCAGTTCGGCGTCCGGTTCGACGCCGACGATCCGCCCGATCAGCGGCGAGCGAAGGTGCACATGCGCGACAACACGAACGGCGCGCCGATGACACCGGAGACGGACATGACGCCGCAGAACTCCGTCTTCGTGCCGTTCCGGCCGGGCGCGCCCGGCGTCGTCAACGTCACCGCGCTGGCCGACCGGCTGGCGCAGCACTCGCTGCACAGCGGCGGCGCGATGCCACCGAACAGCCTCGCGCTGCAGATGCTGCGCTTCCCGTACCGGCAGGTCTTCGGCGATCCGGACGACACCGCCGGTCTGCGCTTCGCCGGCCTGGACAAGTTCGTCCCCAAGGTGGCGATGGCCGACTGGCAGGTCCAGGTCGCGACCAACCTCGGCCTGGCCCCGACCTGACCGCCGCCCTCGCCACCCCGCGCCACCGACGCGAAACCCACGCGAGACCGCCATGACACAGCCCACCCGTCGCGACCGCGCACGCCGCCCCGCCGCCGGCGCCATGCACGCCGCCGCGCCCCGGCTCGACGCCGGGCTGGTGCGCGAGGCCCTGCGCGGCAAACGATTCCTGGCCGCCGACCGTGCCGCACTCGACCTGGCCGAGATCGCAACCTGGGACAAGCACCTGCTGCGCGAGCACCGCCTGCTGGTGCCGATCGACGTCCAGGCGCTGAGGGTGCCCGCCGGCAGTGCCGAGGCCATGGTCCGGCTGCCGATGCGGGTCGCTGGCGCGATCGATCCGGCGTTCGACGACCCCGACGGTGGTATGCCCGACCCCTTCGACCCTGGCAGCCCGCGGCCACCCGGCGTGCACCTGCACTGGGCGATGCCCGACGCGCTGCTGCGCGGCGAGATGAGCGACGCCGCCCCCGGCGCGCGCAACCGCCTCGGCCTGCCGCCGCTGCCGGACCGCTGGGTCGTGGCGCGGCTGCTGCTGCCGCGCGGCGCGGCCGAGGCCGTCGTCACCGGTTGGGTGGTCGAAGCCGATCGCGCAGTCGCGGTGCCGCTGGGCAGCTGGACCGAGGGCGGCGCGGCGTCGACCGCCGCGCCGCCGGCTGGCCAGACCCTGACGCGCACCGAGCTCACCGGCACCGCCGGCGGCGGCCTGACCTGGGCCGCGGTCTACGACGCGGTGCTCAACCGCTTCGCCTTCCACGACCCGCTGTCCGACGTCGCTGCGCTCGCGCCTTCGGGCGTCGATGAGGACTGCGTCAGCTACGTCGTGGCCGGCTGGTGGAGCGATCCCGCGCTCGACCCGCTGGACAGCGCGCGCGACGCCGACAGCCTCGACGAGTTGCTGCTGCGTCTGCGCTGGCAGTTGCTGCATGAATGGGGCGACGCGCGCTGGGAGCTCGAGCGCCAGAAGCAGGCCTTCGAGTTGCGCAAGGCGCTCGGTCTCGAGACCAGCGAGCGCTGGGCGAGCGAGCGGCCGTTGACGATCGCGCCCAAGGCCGGCACGCCGCAGCCCGCCGCGGCCGCCAGCGCAGCGGCTGCCGCCGGCACGGTCTTCGCGCCGGTCGACACCTCGCTGCTGCACAGGCAGGTGCTGTCGGTGAGTTCGGTGTTCGCCACCGACGCCGCCCAGCACTTCAAGGCCACGCCGTGGCATCTGCGCTCCAGCCTGCTGCACGGTGCCGTCTACGGTGTGCCGGTGGCCGGCGCACTGACGGTGGACCGCCGGCCGGCGCCGGGCAGTCTGTCGGTCGCGCTCGGTCACCACGACGACGACCTGCTCGCAGGCTTCGCCGCCCACGGCGCCACGCCCGGCCAGCAGCGCGCCACCGAGCGCCTGCTGACGGCCTTCACGTCGCAGAAGGTCAACCGCCTGGGCGCCGCCGACGGCCTGGTCGAGCTCGAGGAGTTCGAGCACGCCGCGGCCTTTGCGTCGCTCCCGGCTGGCTCGGCCGGCACCGACCGCCTGCTGCAGCGCGTGCAGACCGGCGGTGCCGGTGGCCTGGGCATCGGCCGCGCGCCCGACAAGGGGGGCGTGTTCAGCCAGGCGATCCAGACCAAGGTCGGCCTGCCCCCCGGATTGAAACCGCAGTCATCCGCCGCGCCCGCGATGCGCCACGCGCACCCGATGGCGGCAGCCGCACGCGCTCCGCTGGCGCAGGGGTCGGCAGACGTCGTCATGGCCTTCGACAAGAAGCCGGCGCTGATGAAGGCCAGCGTGGCGCAGATCAATAACCTCGCGCACTCCCGCGTCGGCGACGTGCTGGCCGCCACCGAGTCGCGCGTGGTCGACCGCCCGGCGCCGCGCTGGACCTTTCCGACCGAGCCGCTGGTCGGCATCCGGGGCGCCCGGCGCAGCCTGCGCCACGGTGGCGACGGGCGCGGCTCGGCCAACGGAATGCTGAGCTGCCGCTGGCCGACGCACGTCGTGCAGGAGCTGCCGGGCATCGTCGCGCGAGACCGCTTCGTCAAGTCGCTCGGCAACGGGGGCGTGCCGGGCGAGGTGCTCACTCTGCTGCGCGAAGCGGTGCTGCACGACCCCTACCACGACGACTGGCTGGCCGCCGCGGTGACGCCGCCCGGAACCTCGGTCGCCGCCGTGGCGACCCGGTTGAAGGCCGAGTCGCTGCTGCGCTTCGGCGTCGACGGCACCTACGACGGCGCCACCACCGCCTTCCATCCGCAGCTCGCACGCACGGCGGCGGCGCGGCGCCGCGCCGCCGCACCCGCGCGGCCGCAGCCCGGCGTGCAGGAGCAGCAGCGGCAGCTCGCCGACGCGATGCGCCGCTTTTCGCTCTACAAGGGGGCCGACCCCGACCTCGTCGGCGTGACCGTCTGGGCCCAGCCCTGGGTGCCGATGTGGCTGGAGTGGGAGGTGCTCGTCGAGGGCCTGGATCCGCCGACCCTCGCAGCCTGGCAGCTCGACGCGGTCGACCTGGAGCTTGCCGCCGCGGCCCCGGCGACACTCGGCGGCCAGGCGCTGACGCTGCGCGGACGCAGCACGCTGACGGTCGGCGCCGCCGCCACGCTGCACGATGCGATCGACGACTGGTTGAAGGCCGAAGACGCGCTCGACGCGATCGAGACGACCGACGGGCTCGGCGCCGGCCTCGTCGACGAGGACATCGAGGGCGCCTACCGCACGCTGGACGCGTCGGTGCAGCACCTGGACCTGGTCACCGCGTCGCTCGATGGCCTGCGCACACAATTGCTGGGCTTCGCGCTGCGCGACGGGCTGCGGCGTCCGTCCGACGGCCAGGGCGGGACCGTCGACCCGGCGCCCGTGCGCGCGCCGCACGCCATGCTGGCCGGCCGCCTGACGCTCAAGCGGGCACGGTTGCTCGACATTTTCGGGCGCACGCTCGAGGTGCCACCCGCCAGCGTGGCCGACGCACGCGTGCCGACACGGGCCGCGCTGCCGGCGCAGCCGGGCGTGCTCGCGCTGCCGCCCCGGCTGCTGCGGCCGGCGCGCTGGCGGCTGCGCCT
>CAZQPN010000173.1:0-6296 GCA_964595215.1 uncultured Rubrivivax sp.
CCACGCGGTGCGCGCGGCCGATGTTCTCGGTCCAGACGTAGCTGCTCAGACCGTAGCGCGTGTCATTGGCGATCTGCACCGCCTCGGCCTCGTCGGCGAACGGGATCAGGCAGGCCACCGGGCCGAAGATCTCGTCCTGCGCGATCTGCATCGCGTTCCTGACGTCCGCGAACACGGTCGGCCTGACGAAGTTGCCTGCGCGCAGTGCGGTCGGCAGGTCCGGCGCGTCCAGCCCGCCGACCAGCAGCTCGGCGCCCTCCTGCGGCCCGAGCTCGATGTAGCGCCGCACCTTGGCCAGATGGTCCTTCGAGATCATCGGCCCGACGATGGTGTTCTCGTCCCGCGGGTCGCCGACGGTGATGCGCGCGGCACGCGCGGCGAAGTCGGCGACGAAGCGCTCGTAGATGCCTCGCTGCACCAGGATGCGCGAGCCGGCGGTGCAGCGCTCGCCATTGTTGGAGAAGATCATGAAGATCGCCGCGTCCAGCGCGCGCGCCGCGTCGGCGTCGTCGAAGACCACGAAGGGGCTCTTGCCGCCGAGCTCCATGCTGAACTTCTTCAACCCGGCCCGGCTGACGATGCGCTCGCCGGTCACGGTGCTGCCGGTGAACGAGATGGCACGGATGTCGGGGTGGCGGATCAGCGCCTCGCCGGTGCGGCCGTCGCCGTGCACGACGTTGAGCACGCCCGGCGGCACGCCGGCCTCCAGCGCCAGCGCACCCAGGCGCGCGGCCGTCAGCGGCGACAGCTCGCTCATCTTCAGCACCGCCGTGTTGCCGAAGGCCAGGCAGGGCGCGACCTTCCAGGTCGCCGTCATGAAGGGCACGTTCCACGGGCTGATCAGCGCGCACGGCCCGACCGGGTGGAACAGCGTGTAGTTCAGGTGCGTCGGCGTGGGGTAGGTGTGGCCGTCGGTGCGGGTGCACATCTCGGCGAAGTAGTGGAAGTTGTCCGCTGCTCGCGGCACCAGTGCCTTGCCGGTCTGGGCGATCACCTGCCCGGTGTCCTCGGTCTCGGTGCGCGCGATCTCCGGCGCGTGCCTGGCGATCAGGTCGCCCAGACGGCGCATGACGCGCGCACGCTCGGCCGCCGGCATGCCGGCCCAGGCCGGGAACGCCGCCTTCGCCGCGGCGACGGCCGCCTGCACCTCGGCATCACCGCCGGCCGCGACCTCGGCCAGCACCGCCTGGGTGGCCGGGTTGACGGTCTCGAAGCGGCTCGGGCCGCGCACATCGCGGCCGTCGATCAGGTGGTCGATGCGCATGGGGTCGGTCCTGCGGTTCGCTGGCATTCAGGCATGGATGATGCGGTCAGACCAGGCGGTTGACCAGCCGGCCGATACCGTCGATCTCGGTCACGACCTCGTCGCCGGGCTGCACGTCGACGACGCCCTCCGGGGTGCCGGTCAGGACGACGTCGCCCGGACTCAGCGTCATGAAGCCGCTCAGGTAGGCGATCAACGCCGCCACCGAGTGGATCATGTGAGAGGTGTGGCCCTGCTGCGTGACGCGGCCGTTGACGAGCGTGCGCAGGCCCAGCGCCTGTGGATCCGGCACGTCGGCCGCATCGACGAACCAGGGACCGATCGCGGTGGCGGCGTCGCGGTTCTTCACGCGCAGGTTGGGCCGGTACCAGTTCTCCAGGTAGTCGCGCACGGCGTAGTCGTTGGCTACCGTGTAGCCGGCGACATGGCGCAGCGCGTCGGCCGGCGTCACCGCGCGTGCCCGGCGGCCGATCACGACCGCCAGCTCGCACTCGTAGTGCATGAAGGCCGCGTCGCGCGGCCGCGGTGTGCAGCCACGGTGCCCGACCAGCGTCGACGGCGTCTTCAGGAAGGCCAGCGGCTCGTCGGCCTGCGCCGACGACAGCTCCGGCGCCAGCTCGCGCGCGTGGTCGGCGTAGTTCAGGCCGAGCGCGACGATGGTGCCCGGCTGCACCGGCGGCAGCCACGTCACCTCGTCCTCCGCCAGCACGCTGCCATCGGCGAGCTGCAGCCCGTCGGGGTGCGGGGTGGCGACGTGCACCGCGCCGCGCCAGGCGACCCTGGCATACCTCATGCCGCCCCTCCGTCGGCGACGCGTTCGACAGGACGTTCGACGAAGTGCACCGACAGCGGCGCCAGCCCGGGCGCCGTGACCGTGGCGCGGTCGCCCACGCCCGCCAGCGGCGCGCCCGGCGCCACGCCCAGCATCAGCAGGTCGCCGGCGCCCAGCGTCATGAATGCGCTGACATCGGCGATCAGCTGCGCCAGCGGGCGCACGCGGTCGCCGGTGTCCGTGTCGTGCGGCGGCCGGCCGTCGAACGCCACGCGGATGGCCAGTGCGTCCGGGTCCGGCACCGCATCGCGCGGCACGACGGCGGCGCCGAGCGGGCAGAAGCCGTCGCGCGCCCGCCAGCGCAGCGACGGCCGGTACAGGCTCTCGTGCGGCACGCACAGGTCGGCCACGAGCAGCCAGCCGGCGACATGGTCGAGCGCGTCGGCGGCGCGCACGCGGCAGGCCGGGCGGCCGATCACCGCGGCCAGCGTCGCGCCCAGCGACAACGCCGGCGCATCGCACGGCACCGCCACCGCGCCGCCGCTGGCAACCCAGGTGTTGGGCGGCCTGACGTAGAGCACCGGCGCCTTCGGCGGCGCCTTGTAGGGCGGCGCGTGCACCGCGTCGCCGAGGGCGGCCAGCGCGCCGCGGTGATTCAGCAGCACGCCCAGCACCGTGCCGCTGAGCCGGTACGGCGGCACCGGCACGTCGACCGGCACGGCGGTCGCCAAGGCCGGGGGCGCTTGATTCACTAACATGTTAGCAATATAGTCACCCGCCATGGCCGACGTCAAGCCCTGCCTGCCCGCGGCGCTGCGCCACCGCAACCTGCCGCTGCTGCTGCTGCAGGCGCGCGAAGGCGTGATCGGCCGCTTCCGGCCGGTCCTCAACGCCCACGGCGTCACCGAGCAGCAGTGGCGCATCCTGCGCCTGCTCGTCGAGTCGGGCCCGCTCGAGCCGCGCCAGATCGGCCGCCTGTGCGGCATCTCCAGCCCCAGCCTGGCCGGCGTGCTGGCGCGCATGGACGAGCAGGGGCTCGTCACACGCGCGCCGCTGGCGCACGACCGGCGGCGGCAGGCGGTGGCGGCGACCGCGCGCAGCCGGCGCCTGGCCGAGCGCATGGCACCGGCGATCGAGGCGGCCTACGGCGACATCGAGACCCGGCTCGGCGCCGGCTTCGTGCGCCGGCTGTACGCGGCGCTGGACACGCTCGTCGAGGCGCTCGGGTCGCCCGGGCCGGACGACGCGGCCGCGGACCGGCCGGCCCGGCATCGGCCGGCGGCGCCTGCGATGCCGGCGACCACGCCGCCCGTCCTCCGACGGCGCTAGAGTCGGGCATGCGCCGTTCCTGTTCGTGGATCTCCAGGCTGTGGGTCGCCGCCGTGCTCGGCGGCGCGGTGCTACCCGTGCACGCCGCCGACGGCACGCCTGCGGCGACGGGCGCTGCGCCGGGCATGATGGAGGGCGCACGCGCGGGCCTGCGCTCGGGCACCCTGTGGCTGGCGCGCGGCGTCGACAGCTGGTTCGGCGACATGCCGTTCGAGCAGGGCGGCAAGGTGACCGACGGCCGGCTCCGCCTGACCCTGCTCAAGCGCGACGACGAGACGGCCCGCTTCAGCCTGCGCTTCAACGCCCGCTTCCGCCTGCCCAACGTCGAGCGTCGCGCCTACCTCTTCGTCGGCCGCGACAACCCGCGCGAGGTCGTGACCGACACCCCCGGCGCTTTCTCGCGTTCCGAGCAGCTGCTGCCCGACCGCGCCGACGACCGCCGCGTGTTCGCCGGCATCGGCATCGACCTGCGCGACGCGCTGGACTTCCGGCTCGGCCTGCGCGGCGGCCTGAAGCCCTATGCCCAGGTGCGCTGGCAACGGCCCTGGCAGCTGGACGAGGTCAGCCTCTTCGAGGCACGTCAGACCGTCTTCTGGTCGGTCGACGACCACCTGGGCGCGACCACCGCGCTGTCGTACGACCGGGCCTTGTCGCCGGTGCTGGCGCTGCGCCTGCTGGCCGCCGGCACCGTCACCCAGGACACCGACACGCTGGAGTGGTCGGGCCTCAGCGGCCTGTACAGGGACTACGGCGCGCAGCGCCTGCTGTCCTTCGAGGCCGTCATCAACGGCCGCCTGGACCGCGGCGGCGCCGCCGACTACGGCCTGCGCACGCGCTGGGCGCAGCCGGTCTACAAGGACTGGCTGATCGGTGAGGTCCTGGTCGGGCACTACTGGCCCCGTCACGATGCCGCCAGCCAGCGACGCTCGGCCTGGGCGCTGGGCGGACAGCTCAAGGTCAGCTTCTGACCGCCCGACGCCGGCGCGCAGGCGGCCAGGCCGGACGGCCCCCGCCCGGCGTTCAGCCGTAGAGACCGCGCACCCGGCCCATCAGCCGCGTCAGCCCGTAGAGCGCGTCGAGGCAGGGCGTGGCCACGTCGACGTGGCGGGCGATCTCGCGCACCGCGCCGACGATGCCGTCGAGCTCGATCGCGCGGCCGGCCTCGACGTCCTGCAGCATCGAGGTCTTGAAGGCGCCGAGCTTGCGCGTGACCGCGTGGCGGTCCTCCGGTGTCTGGTCGATCGTGCAGCCGATCCGGCGGCCGACCGCGGCCACCTCCTCCATCACCGCCGAGCACAGGCCGCGCACCTCGGGGTCGTCGAGGATGGCGTCGGCCATCGCGCCGGTCAGGGCCGACACCGGGTTCATCGTGATGTTGCCCCACAGCTTGTACCAGGCGTCGCGGTGGATGCCGGCCGAGACCGTGACGTCGAAGCCGGCGCGCTGCAGCACCGAGGCCACTGCCTCGAGGCGGTCGCTGCGGCCGCCGCGCGGCTCGCCGACGATCAGCCCCTGCCCCATCTTGTGCAGCACGCGGCCGGGCTCGGCCACCAGCGCGGCGATGTGCACGACGCAGCCGATCACCTGCGCCGGCGGCAGCGCGCGCGCGCAGGCACCGTCGGCGTCCACGCTGCGCAGCGTCAGCCCGGCCGACGGCCCCGGCAGACCCAGGCCGAACCACCACGGCACGCCGTTCATCGCCGGCAGGATGACGGTGTGCGGTCCGATCAGCGGCGCCACGCGCGCCGCGATCGCCGCGATCGACGGCTGCTTGACCGCCACGACCACCAGGTCCTGCACGCCGAGCGCCGCCGGGTCGTCGGACAGGCCGTGCACCGGTGCCTGCAGCGTGGCGCCGCCGCTGTCCATGCGCCAGCCATGCGCGCGCAGCGCCTGCAGCGTCGCGCCGCGCGCAAGCGCCGCCACCCGCACGTCGCCCAGCGTCGCCAGCCGCGTGCCCAGGCAGCCGCCGATGGCGCCGGCGCCGACGATGGCGATGCGTTCGATCCTCATGTCACGGCCTCTTCGGCGACCACGTCGGCACGCGTCAGACGCCGACGCGGGTGATGGCGTCGTAGCCGTGGCTCATCCACAGCTTCAAGCGCTGGCGCTCCATCAGCCCCAGCCCCGGGCCGTCGATCGTGCCGGCGTGGCGCGCCGCCCAGAAGCTGCTGTTGCGGGCGTCGATCTTCTGCGCCACCGGTTCGTGCAGCCGCTTCAAGTCCATCACCTTGGCGCCCAGGCCGATCGCGCGGTCGAGCTCGCCCGAGCGCTGCAGCTGCCCGAAGTCGTCGCCGCGCAGCTGGTTCTTCACGATCACGTAGTGCACGCGCTGGCCGAAGCGGTCGAGCAGCCGCTTGAGCAGGTCCACCGAGTCGCGCCCGGCGTCCATCACGTGCCAGTAGTTCAGCCCGATGCCCGAGACATCGGCCATGTCGAGCACGCCGGACTCGTCCATCCAGCGCACCAGCGGGTCATGCGTCTGCGCCGCCAGATCGACCAGCACGCGCCGCGCGGGCTGCTCGACGGCCGCCTCGACGATCTTGTCCAGCGCCTCGTAGCGGTCCACGACGACCGGCGACGCGTAGTCGGCGTAGAAGCGCAGCAGCGAGCCGTGCGAGCGGTCGGTGTCGAAGCCGACGAAGGGCAGTTCGTGGTCGATGAAATACTGGGCCAGCAGGCGCGACATCATCGACTTGCCGACGCCGCCCTTCTCGCCGCCGACCAGGTGGATGCGCGCGGCGGCGGTGTGCTCGAGGGTGGGGACTTCCATGCGGGGGCCGTGTCCGTGTTCGGTAGGATCGGCGCCCATTGTGCAACGCTCCACCCTGCCCGGCCAGAACCACCCCGCGCCAGATCCGGTCCGCATCGCCGCCTGGAGCGGACCGCGCAACATCTCGACCGCGCTGATGCGGGCCTGGGAGCACCGCG
>CAZQPN010000174.1:0-2374 GCA_964595215.1 uncultured Rubrivivax sp.
CCGCTGGACATGCGCATGGACACGACCCGTGGCGAGACCGCCGCGGACTTCCTGGACCGCGCCGACGAGCGCACCCTCACACAGGTGATCCGCGACCATGGGGAAGAACGGTTTGCTTTTCAGATTGCAAAGGCGATTGTTGCTCGCCGGCAGGGCGGCGCCCCTGTTCGAACCACCGGCGAGCTGGCCGCGCTCGTGGCTGGTGTCGTCAAGACCCGCGAACCGGGCCAGGACCCTGCAACGCGCACGTTTCAGGCTCTTCGGATTCACGTCAACGCCGAGCTCGAGGCGCTCGAGGCGGGACTGAGCGCCGCGCTGGCGGTGCTGGCGCCGGGCGGCCGGCTGGTCGTCATCAGCTTCCACTCGCTCGAGGACCGCATCGTCAAGGCCTTCATCGCGCGCGAGAGCCGGGACGTGCCCGACCGCCGCGCACCGTTCGCGCCACCGCGCGCACTGCGCCTGCGTGCGCTGGCGCGCGTGAAGCCCGGTGCGGCCGAGGTCGCGGCCAACCCGCGCGCGCGCTCGGCCTTGATGCGCGTGGCCGAGCGCACCGCTGTCGCCTGAGGCCACCGTCCCGATGCGCGTCAACCTGCTGCTCGTCGCGGCGCTGCTGGTCAGCAGCCTGATGATGGTGCACACGGCCTACGAGTCGCGGCGCCTGTTCGCGGCGCTGGACCGCGAGCGCACCCGCGCCGCGGCGCTCGAGATCGAGCGTCAGCGCCTGGAGGCCGAGCGCCAGGCGCAGGCCACGCCCAAGCGCGTCGAGCAGGTCGCGCGCGTGCGGCTGGGCATGCAGTCGGCGACGCCGGCCGTCACCGAGTACGTCGTCGACGGCGCGCCCGCAGCGCCGGCTGCGACCGGGGTGCCGCGTTGAGCCGCACGGCCTCTGTCGGGACGGGCGCGGCCGGTGCCGGCCGGCGTGCCGGCGCCAACGTGCGCAGCCTGAACTACGCGACCAGCCCGCTTCTGGCGGCGCGCACGCCGCCGGGCCGCTCGCGCTTCATCGTCGCGCTGGTGGCGCTGGCCTTCCTCGGTCTGGCCGCGCGCGCCCTGTGGGTGCAGGTGCTGAATGCCGACTTCTACCAGCGCCAGGGCGAGAAGCGCTTCGTGCACAGCGAGGACGTGCCCGCCGGGCGCGGGCGCATCGTCGACCGCCACGGCGCGCTGCTGGCGGCCAGCGTGCCGGCGCTGGACATCGTGCTCAACCCGCAAGCCTTCGACGGCGACGCGGCGAAGAAGCGCGCGCTGGTGCGGCTGGCCGGCGTCAGCCCGCGCGAGCTGGAGCGCCGCCTGGCCAGCCCGTCGCGCTTCGTCTACCTGAAGCGCGGCGTCGACGTCGAGCTGCGCGAGCGCATCGAGGCGCTCGGCATCGCGGGCGTGCGCGTCGAGTCGGCCTTCCGGCGCAGCTACCCGGCGGGCGAGTCGGCGGCCCAGATCGTCGGCTTCACCGACGTCGAGCAGACCGGCCTGGAGGGCATCGAGCGCAGCTTCCAGACCGCGCTGCGCGGGCGCGACGGCCAGCGCACCGTGGTGCGAGACCGGCTGGGCCGCGTCGTCGAGGACGTCGGCGAGCCGCTCGCGCCGGCCGCCGGCACCGACGTGCGGCTGTCGATCGACGTCGCCGTGCAGCACCACGCCTTCCAGCGGCTGCGCGAGGCGGTGCAGGCGCACCGCGCTCGCGCCGGCAGCGTCGTCGTGCTCGACGCACGCAGCGGCGAGGTGCTGGCGCTGGCCAACGTGCCGAGCTACGCGCCGGACGAGCGCGGCCGCGTGCCGGTGGCGGCACGCCGCAACCGCGCACTGACCGACATCTTCGAGCCCGGCTCGACGATCAAGCCCTTCACGATCGCGCTCGCACTGGAGCGCGGCGTCAAGGCCACGCGCGTGATCGACACCGACGAGGGCTGGATCCGCGTCCCCGGCGCGACCATCCGCGACCACCGCCCCTACGGCCCGCTGACGGTCGCCGAGGTGCTGCAGAAGTCGAGCAACGTCGGCACCGTCAAGCTGGCGCAGCAGATCCCGTCGCAGGCGATGTGGGAGCTGTTCGGGTCGGTCGGCATCGGGCACAAGCCAGCGCTCGAGTTCCCGGGCCTCGCCACCGGGCTGCTGCGCCCGCACGCCGGCTGGCGGCCGGTCGAGCACGCGACGATGAGCTACGGCTACGGCCTGTCGGTCAGCCTGTTCCAGCTCGCGCGCGCCTACACCGTGTTCGCCAACGACGGCGTGCTGATGCCGGCAACGCTGCTGCGGCGCGAGCAGCCGGCCGCCGGCGTGCGCGTGCTGCAGCCCGAGGTGGCGCGCCAGGTGCGCGAGATGCTGCGCCTGGCCGCCGGACCCGGCGGCACCGCGCCGAAGGCGCAGACGCTGGGCT
>CAZQPN010000174.1:2384-6271 GCA_964595215.1 uncultured Rubrivivax sp.
ACCGCGCGCAAGCAGGAAGGCCGCGGCTACGCGGCCGGCAAGTACCGCTCGTCCTTCGTCGGGTTCGCGCCGGCCGGCAACCCGCGCATCGTCGTCGCGGTGATGCTCGACGAGCCGCAGGGCAAGGTCTACTACGGCGGCGAGGTCGCCGCGCCGGTGTTCAGCGAGGTCGTGCAGCACACGCTGCGCCAGCTCGGCGTGGCGCCGGACATCGACTTCGAGCCGGCGATCCGCACCGTGCCGGCGGTGGAGGAGAGCCTGTGAGCGCGCTGGGCCGCTCCCAAGCGCTCACTGCGGAGCCCTCGGCGCGAAGGGCTGTCCGGTGACGGCGCTCCAGCGCTTCGACTCGCCGCAGGCCGCCGCCGCCTGGCTGCGCCCGCGCGTGGCCGGCACGCTGTGCGCCGACAGCCGGCGGCTGCAGCGCGGCGACGCCTTCGTTGCCTGGCCGGGGCTGGCCAGCGACGGCAGGCGCTTCGTCGCCCCCGCGCTGGCCGCCGGCGCCGCGGCCTGCATCGTCGAGGCCGACGGTGCCGAGGCCTTCGGCTTCGACGATGCGCGCATCGCCGCGCTGCCCGGGCTTCGCGCCGCGGCCGGTGTGCTGGCCGACGCCTTCTTCGACGCGCCGAGCGCACGCCTGGACGTCGTCGCGGCGACCGGTACCAACGGCAAGACCTCGACCGCCTGGTGGCTGGCGCAGGCGCTGACCGCGCTCGGACGGCGCTGCGGGCTGGTTGGCACGCTCGGCGTCGGCGAGCCGCCGCCCGCGTTCGGCGAGGGCGACGACGGGGCGGCGGCGACGCAGGCGAGCGCGGCGCCGGGCCTGGCACTCCAGCCCACCGGCCTGACCACGCCCGACCCGGTGACGCTGCACGCGGCGCTGCGCCGCTTCGTCGACTCCGGGCTGCACGCCTGCGCGCTCGAGGCGTCGTCGATCGGCATCGAGCAGCAGCGGCTGACCGCGGTCGCGATCGACACCGCCATGTTCACCAACTTCACGCAGGACCACCTCGACGTGCACGGCAGCATGGAGGCCTACTGGGCCGCCAAGCGCCGCCTGTTCGACTGGCCGGGGTTGCGCGCGGCGGTGCTGCACGTCGACGACCCGGCGATCGAGGGCCTGCATGGCGAGCTCGCCGGCTGCGGGCTGGACCTCTGGTCCTGTGCGGTCGCGCGGCCGGCGCGGCTGCGCGCGCAGGGCGTGCGCTACGAGCGCGGCGGGCTGGCCTTCCAGGTCGTCGAGCAGGCCGATCCGCGTACCGGCGCGCCGGCCGGCGTGGCGAGCGTGCGCAGCCGGATGATCGGCGACTACAACGTCGGCAACCTGCTCGGCGTGCTGGGCGCGCTGCGCGCGCTTGGCGTGCCGCTGGCCGACGCCGCCGCCGTGCTGGCGCGGCTCGGGCCGGTGCCCGGACGCATGCAGCGCGTCGGCGTTCCCGTCGACGCCGCGGTGCCGGCGGCCGTCGTCGACTACGCGCACACGCCGGACGCGCTGGCCCAGGTGCTGCAGTCGCTGCGTGCGCTGGCCGTGGCGCGCGGCGGGCGCCTGTGGGTGGTGTTCGGCTGCGGCGGCAACCGCGACGCCGCCAAGCGCCCGCGCATGGCCACCGCCGCCGAGGCGCTGGCCGACCACCTGGTGCTGACGAGTGACAACCCGCGCGACGAGGCGCCGCAGGCCATCCTGGCGCAGATGGTCGCCGGGCTGCAGCGGCCGGACGCGGCGCGCGTGATCGAGCAGCGGCGCATCGCCATTGGCCACGCGCTGGCCGCGGCCGAGCCGCAGGACGTCGTGCTGGTCGCCGGCAAGGGCCACGAGACGACGCAGGAGATCGCCGGCGTCAAGCACCCGTTCTCGGACGTCGAGGAGGTGGCCGCGGCGCTGCAGCGGCGCGTCACCGGCGTGACGACCGAGCCGGAGCTGCGCCGATGATGGCGCTGGCCACCGCCCATGCCCTGCTGCCGGGCTCGCGCCTGGTGGGTGATCCGCACGTCCGCATCGCGCGCGTGCACAGCGACACGCGCACGCTGAGGAAAGGCGATCTCTTCGTCGCGCTCAAGGGTGCGCACTTCGACGGCCATGCCTTCCTGCCCGACGCGCAGGCCCACGGCGCGGTGGCGGCCATCGCCGAGCGCGGGCTGGTCGACGCCGGGCTCGCCGGTCTGGAGGTCGAAGACACGCTGGTCGCGCTGCAGACGCTGGCGCGCAACTGGCGCGCCGGGCTGATGATGCCGCTCATCGCCGTCACCGGCAGCAACGGCAAGACGACGGTGACGCAGATGATCGCCGCCATCCTGCGCGCCTGGGTCGGCGACGCGGCGCTGGCCACGCAGGGCAACCTGAACAACCACATCGGCGTGCCGCTGACGCTGCTGCGTCTCGCGCCGACGACGCGCGCCGCGGTAATCGAGCTCGGCACCAACCATCCGGGCGAGATCGCCGAGCTGGCCGAGCTGGCCGCGCCGACGGTGGCGCTGGTCAACAACGCGCAGCGCGAGCACCAGGAGTTCCTGCACGGCGTCGAGGCGGTGGCGCGCGAGAACGGCGCCGTGCTGCTGGCACTGCCGCCCGCGGGCACCGCGGTGTTTCCGGCCACCGACGCGTTCGCGCCGCTGTGGACCGAGCTCGCCGCCGGCCGCCGCCTGATGCGCTTCGTGATCGACGACGGCGTGGACGGAGGGGTCGATGCCGAGCTGCGCGGTCGCATGCACTGGCAGGAGGGCTACTGGGCGATCGCGCTGCGCACGCCGGCGGGCACGGCCGATCTGGCGATCGAACTGCCCGGCCGCCACAACGTGCACAACGCGCTGGCGGCGGCCACCGCGGCCATCGCCGCGGGCGCGCCGCTGGCGGCGATCGTCGACGGGCTGGAGGCCTTCACGCCGGTGGCCGGCCGCTCGGCCGTGCGCACGCTGACCTGGCGCGGGCGGCCGACGACGCTGGTCGACGACAGCTACAACGCCAACCCCGACTCGGTGCGCGCCGCGATCGACACCCTGGCCGCGCTGCCCGGCCCGCGCTGGCTGGTGCTGGGCGACATGGGCGAGGTCGGTGACCAGGGCCCGGCCTTCCACGCCGAGGTCGGCGCCCACGCTGCCGCGTGCGGCATCGAGGCGCTGTGGTGCGCCGGCCTGCAGAGCACCGGCATGGCCGCGGCCTATGGCCCGCAGGCGCGTCACTTCGACGATGCGGCCGCGCTGGTGGCGGCGCTGGCCGACGCGCCGCCTGCGGCCTCGGTGCTGGTCAAGGGATCGCGCTTCATGCGCATGGAGCGCGTCGTCGAGGCGATCGAGCAGACCGCCGCGCGTGAACGCGACGGCGCGACCGACGGGGAGGCCGGCCGATGCTGCTGAGCCTGTCGCAGTGGCTGGCCACGCTGTACCCGCAGGAGCTCGGCTTCCTGCGCGTCTTCCAGTACCTGACCTTCCGGGCGGTGATGGCCGCCATGACGGCGCTGCTGATCGGCCTGATCCTCGGGCCACTGGTGATCCGCAAGCTCACCGAACTCAAGATTGGTCAGCCCATCCGCGATTACGCGATGGACACCCACCTCAGCAAGCGCGGTACCCCGACGATGGGCGGCGCGCTGATCCTGCTGGCCATCGGCGTGTCGACGCTGCTGTGGTTCGACTGGTCAAACCGCTTCGTGTGGATCGTGATGATTGTGACGCTGGGCTTCGGGGCCATCGGCTGGGTTGATGATTGGCGCAAGGTGGTGAACAAGGATCCGGAAGGCATGCGGTCGCGCGAGAAGTATTTCTGGCAGAGCGTGATCGGTTTGATTGCAGCGCTGTATCTGGCCTTCAGCGTGTCAGAGACCAATAACCTGCGGGTGCTGGAGTTGTTCTTCGAGTGGATCGCATCGGGCTTCTCGAACGAGCTGCCGCCCAAG
>CAZQPN010000175.1:0-6248 GCA_964595215.1 uncultured Rubrivivax sp.
CTTCGCGCTGTTCTACCTGCGCAGCGTGGCGGCCAAGAGCGACTACACCGACCGCCTGACCGGCCGGCGGATCCCGGCGGTGACCACGGCACAGATCTACAAGGGCTCGATCGCCTTCATCGTGCTGCAGCTGATCATGGTGGGCGTGATCCTGTTCAACCCGCAGCTGGTGACTGGCAGCCTAGACACCGCGGCACGCATGGACTCGGCGGAGGCTCTTGAACAGCTGCGCGGCATGGGCCGCGACGCGATGGAGGCGATCGACGGCGGCGCACCTCCCGTCCCCGGCGCCGAGCCTGGTGCGCCGGCCGCGCCCGAGGACCCGATGCAGATGCTGCTGGACTCGCTCGAAAGGGACAAGCCGGGCAACTGACGACGCGGCGCGGACCGACGCCGCGCCGCCTGAGCGACGCGAGGCAGCCCACATTGAAAAAGCCCCGCAGGGTTATCCCGGCGGGGCTCTTGTGCGTTTCGCAGCGGGGCCCCAAAGGCCCGGCGCCGATTACAGGCGCTGCTGCTGCATGAAGCCGTCGAAGCCGGCTTCCGTGAAGCGGAACCACAGGTTCGCGTCGCGGCGGAAGGCCGAGAAGTCGGCGTAGATCTTCTTCCACTCCGGATTGGTATCGTTCAAGCCGCCGTAGATGTCGTTGGCGGCCTTGAACGCGGCATTCATCATGTCGTTCGGGAAGCGGAACAGCTTGGCCCCACCCTCGACGAGCTTCTTCAGCGCCGCCGGATTGCGGGCGTCGTATTTGGCCATCATGTTGGCACCCGCCTCGACACAGGCCGACTCGAGGATCGCCTTGTACTCGGCAGACAGCGCGTTGTAGGCCGCGTTGTTGACGAAGAAGTCCAGCTGCGGGCCGCCCTCCCACCAGCCCGGGTAGGCGTAGAACGGCGCCACCTTGTAGAAACCCAGCTTCTCGTCGTCGTAGGGGCCGACCCACTCGGCGGCGTCGATCGTGCCCTTCTCGAGGGACTGATAGATCTCGCCACCCGGGATGTTCTGCGGTACGCCGCCGATGGCCTCGAAGATCTTGCCGCCGAAGCCGCCGATGCGGAACTTCGCGCCCTTGACGTCGGCCAGCGACTTGACCTCCTTGCGCCACCAGCCGCCCATCTGGGCACCAGTGTTGCCGCCGAGGAAGTTGATGATGTTGTAGTTCGCGTAGAACTCGCGCATCAACTTGCCGCCGTTGCCCTGCAGGTACCACGCCGTGAACTGCCGCGCGTTCATGCCGAACGGGATCGCGCAGCCGAGCGCAAAGCACTCGTTCTTGCCGAAGAAGTAGTAGGGCGCGGTGTGCGCCATCTCGACGGTGGCGGCCTGCACGCCGTCGACGACTCCGAAAGCCGGCATCAGCTCGCCGGCCGCAGCCACGCTGATCTGGAACTTGCCTCCGGTGGCCTCGCCGACGCGCCTGGCCATGTCCTCGGCCGCGCCATAGATGGTGTCGAGCGACTTCGGAAAGCTCGACGCGAGTCGCCAGCGAATCTGCTCGCCAACAATTGCAGGCGCGGCGGGCGCCGCCGATGGCGTGGTTCCACTCGGAGCTGGCGACGAAGGCGAAGGCGCCTCTTCCTTCTTCCCGCACGATGCCAAGAAAGCTGCCCCCGCAGCCGCTCCGGCGACGCCAAGCCCGCGGACAATCAGACGACGCTTCATGTATTTATCTCCTGGTGCAAAGAGTAAAAAACGCCCGAAATTTTAGGGATTCCACACCAGCAGCCTTGCGGGGGTTTTCCCCCTTCGCCGATCTGGAGGGTCGGTCTGCTCAACCGCCCGCCAGCGTCATCCGCTCGACCAGCACCGAGCCGGTGGTCTTGCCGCCCTGGGTGTAGGCGTCGGCGCCCACCGCGGCAATGCCGCGCAGCATGTCGCGCAGGTTGCCGGCGATCGTCACCTCCTGCACTGGGTGCACGATGCGGCCGTCCTCGACCCAGTAGCCGGCCGCGCCGCGCGAATAGTCGCCGGTGACGTAATTCACGCCCTGCCCCATCAGCTCGGTGACGAACAGGCCACGGTGCAGCTTGCGCAGCATCGCCTCGAGGTCGTCCTCCGGGGCGGTCAGGCGGCTCGTCAGCACGAGGTTCTGCGAGCCGCCGGCGTGGCCGGTCGTGCGCAGGCCGAGCTTGCGCGCCGAGTAGCTCGACAGGAAATAGGTCTGCACGATCCCGGCCTCGGCGATGCGACGGGGCCGCGTGCGCACGCCTTCGTCGTCGAAGGGCGCACTCGCCTTGCCCTTGGGCAGGTGGGGATCCTCGACGATGTCCAGGTGCGCCGCCAGCACCTGCGTGCCCAGGCTGTCGGGCAGGAAAGTCGCCTTGCGATAGAGCGCGCCGCCCGAGGTGGCGTTGACGTAGGCACCGAGCAGCCCGGCCGCCAGCGGCGCCTCGAACAGCACCGGCACGACGCCGGTCGGCACGCGCCGCGCGCCCAGCCTCGCCAGCGCGCGCTCGGCGGCGTAGTGGCCGACTGCCTCGGGCGATGCCAGCTCGGCAGCGTCGCGCATCGAGCTGTACCAGGCGTCGCGCTGCATCGCACGCCCCTTGCCGGCGATCGGCGCGACAGAGATCGAATGCCGCGAGCTCGCGTATCCGCCGCGAAAGCCGCGGCTGTTGCCGGCCCAGAAGTGCGACTGCTGCGCCGAGACGCCGGCACCCTCGGAGTTGCTGATGCGACGGCTCGCGTCCAGCGCCGCGGCCTCGCAGCGGCGCGCCAGTTCGGCCGCACCGGCGGCGTCGATCGCCCACGGGTGGAACAGGTCGAGGTTGCGCGCCACGTCCTTCGCGCTCGCCAGGTCCCGCGCCTCGGGCAGGCCGGCGGCCGGGTCCTCGGCGGTGAAGCGCGCGATGTCGTAGGCCGCCTTGACGGTCTGCGCGATCGCAGCGGGCGTGAAGTCGGAGCTGCTCGCATTGCCCCGCCGCTGCCCGAGATAGATGCTGACGCCGATCGACTTGTCGCGGTTGCGCTCGACGTTCTCGAGCTCGCCCAGGCGCACCGACACCGACAGGCCGGCCCCTTCGGACACCTCGACCCCGGCGTCCGAGGCCCCGAGCCGCCTCGCCTGCGCCAGGACGTCCTCGACGATCTGCTGGAACTGCTCGAGCGAATAGGCGAAACCGGTGTCGTCGGGACGGGTGGGCATGGGCGATGGGGCGGCTGGAGAAGGCAGCCGACTATGATAGACGCCGACCCGACCCCCAATCCTGCGATGGCCCGACGCCCCGCGCCGCACCGCGGCCTCGACACCCACTACGGCGACGCCGACGACGACGCCGACGCCGGCCCCAGCAAGACCGCGCTGAAGGACCAGGCGCACGCGCTGCAGAAGCTCGGCCGCGAGCTGAGCGAGCTGCCGGACGACCGGCTCGCCGCCGTCGAGATGCCCGAGCCGCTGCGCGAGGCCATCGTCGCCTACCGGCGCACGCGCTCGCACGAGGGCCGGCGGCGCCAGCTGCAGTACGTCGGCAAGCTGATGCGGACGGCCGACGAGGCGCCGCTGCGCGAGGCGGTCGACGCCTTCGCGCTCGGCTCGGCGCAGGACGCCCTGGCGCTGCACCAGGCCGAGCACTGGCGCGAGGCGCTGATCGCCGACGACGATGCGCTGACGCGCTGGCTGGCCGAACACCCGGCCACCGACACGCAGCGCCTGCGCAGCCTGGTGCGCGCGGCGCGACGCGACGGCGCGGCGCTCGAGCCCGGCGCGCGCCAGCCGCGCAGCTTCCGCGAACTGTTCCAGTTCCTGCGCCCCCTGCTCGCCGACACCCCGAGCGACGTCCCGGAGCCCCGCCCATGACGACCCCCTCCCCTGCCTTCGATCCGGTCCGCATCGGCGTCGTCTCCGTCAGCGACCGCGCCTCCAGCGGCGTCTACGAAGACAAGGGCATCCCGGCGCTGCAGGACTGGCTGTCGCGCGCGCTGAAGAACCCGATCGACTGGCAGTCGCGGCTGATCCCCGACGAGGCCGACGCGATCGGCGACGCGCTGCGCGAGCTCGTCGACGTCGCCGGCTGCCACCTGGTGCTGACCACCGGCGGCACCGGCCCGGCACCGCGCGACGTCACGCCCGAGGCGACGCTCGCGGTCGCCGACAAGGTGATGCCGGGCTTTGGCGAGCAGATGCGCCAGATCAGCCTGGCCTTCGTGCCGACGGCGATCCTGTCGCGCCAGGTCGCGGTGGTGCGCGGCCGCGCGCTGATCATCAACCTGCCCGGCCAGCCGAAGTCGATCGCCGAGACGCTGCAGGGCCTGCCGCAGGCCACGCCGCCGGTGCACGGCATCTTCGCCGCCGTGCCCTACTGCATCGACCTCATCGGCGGGCCTTACCTCGAGACCGACGATGCGGTGTGCAAGGCCTTCCGGCCGAAGTCGGCGATCCGCCCCGCGCGCGCCGGCTGACCGGCGCGGCGGGCGAGTCCACGGCCCCTGACGGCGCAGGGTCGGGTCGCCGGCGCTATCGTCTCCGGCATGTCCGGATCGCACCGTCTCGCCCCGCGCCGCGGCAGCAACGCCCGCTCCGGCATGCGCCGTCCGCTTCGCGCCGCCGCCATCGCCACCGCCTTGTGCCTGGGCGGAGGCGCCGGGGCGCAGTCGCCCGGCGACGCCGGCATCGACTGGCAGGCCGTCGGCGGCTTCGAGATCGCGCGCACCGAGACCACGGTGGCGCAGTTCCGCCGCTTCGTGCAGGCCACCGGCACCGTGAGCGCCGCCGAGCGCGCCGGCGGCGGCGAGGTCTACGAAGCCGGCTGGACGCGCAAGCCCGGCTGGACCTGGCAGCGCCCATTCGGCCGCCCGGCCGCGGACGACGAGCCCGCCGTGCACCTGAGCTACGATGAAGCGGCGGCCTTCTGCCACTGGGCCGGCGCGCGATTGCCGACCGACGCCGAGTGGACCGCGGCCGCCTACACCGAGCAGCGACCCGCTCCCCCGCCGCCGTTCGAGCGCGGCCGCACCTACCGCTACCCGGGCGGCGATCGCCCCGAGGGCGCGCAGTGCCTGGACGACTGCGGCGCCGACGCCCGCACGCGCGCCGTCGATCACGGCGCGCGGCTGTCGCGCGGCCACGGCCACGCGCGCGCCGGCAGCACGCCGGCCGGCGTCAACGGGCTGCACGACATGGGCGCCAACGCCTGGGAATGGGTCGACGAGCCCCCAGGGCTGACCGGCGATGCCCAGCGGCTGACGCGCGGCGGCTCGTGGTGGTACGGCGCCGCGCAGATGCGCGCCGACCACCGGCAGCGCAAGCCCGGCGACACGACCGTCGTCTACATCGGATTCCGCTGCCTGCGCCCGCGCTGAGGCCGATCTCGCTCACGTCGGCGGCACGTCGGCCGGCGCTCCGCCGGCAGACGCCGTCTCAGCGCACCGTGACCCAGGCCACCTCGAGCCAGTTGTCGGCCCGGTGAACGACGTCGACGTTGCTGCGCGCCGCCCACGGGATGACCTGGCGGTGCAGCGGCAGCACGTGCACGTTCTGCGTGTACTCGCGCAACGCCGCGATGACGAGCGCCTTGCGTTTGGCCGGGTCGGCCTCGACGCTGCTCTTCGCCGCCAGCGCATCGAAGGCGTCGTTGCGCACGTCGCCGTAGTTGTAGTAGCCCACGCCCTTGTCGCCGCGGTTGCGCAGCAGCGGCGTCAGTGTCGTCTCGGCGTCGGTCACCGCGCCGCCCCAGCCGAGCATGTACATGCTGGTGTCGAGCTTGTCGAGCTTGGCGAAGTAGGTCGCGCGCGGCATCGCGTTGACCTTGACCGTGACGCCGATCTTGGCCCACATGCCGGCCAGCGTGATGCAGATGCGTTCGTCGTTGATGTAGCGGTTGTTCGGGCAGTCCAGCGTCACCTCGAAGCCGTCCCGGTAGCCGGCCTCGGCGAGCAGCGCGCGGGCGCGCGCCAGGTCGAAGGGCAGCCGCGACTCGACCTGCGGATCGTTGTAGGCCCCGAGCGGCGACGGCGTGACACCGCCGGTGGGCACGCTCTGGCCGTTCATCAGCTTGTCGCGCAGCGTCTCGATGTCGACCGCGTGGTACAGCGCCTGGCGCACGCGCAGGTCCTTGAACGGGTTCCGGTCGCCCGGCACCTTGCCGTACAGCAACTTGTCGCGCGCCTGGTCCATGCCGATGAAGACGACGCGGTTCTCCGGGCCGTCGACGATCTTGACGCCGTCGGTGCGGCGCAGGCGCGGGATGTCGCGCGGCGCCGGGTCGAGCACGAAGTCGATCTCGCCCGAGACCAGCGCCGCCAGCCG
>CAZQPN010000176.1:0-4120 GCA_964595215.1 uncultured Rubrivivax sp.
CCCTGGAACATGATGTCGCCCGACTGGCCGTGGAAGGCGATCAGCCCGGTGCCGTGCTTCTCCCAGATGTCGGCCATCTTGCGCAGCACGTCTGTCGTGTAGTGCATGCCCGGCGGCGGCTGCACGCGCAGCGTGTGCAACTCGGCGGCGTCGGGGAAGACCGGCTCGCCCTTCTCGTTCTTCAGCTCGGTGAAGCGCGGGATGACGCCGCCGCCGTAACCGAAGACGCCGACCGTGCCGCCCTTCCAGTAGCCCTTCTTGGTGCGGTACGAGGTCTCCAGCGTGCCGAGCAGGTCGACGACGTAGTCCTTGTCCTGCGCCAGCCGCTTGAGCCCCGTGACGAAACTCGGCCACGGGCCCGACTCCAGTTCGTCGAGCATCGGGGTCGGATGCATCTTCTTGGCCATGCCTTGTCTCCTTCGTCTCGGATCGCCGGTCAGACGCCGGCATGGGTCTGTCGACCCACAATGGCATCCTAGGTGCCGGCGCCCGGCGGCTGCTATTCCCGTCATGGGTGCCCCGGCCCTACCCGGAAGGGTTATGCCACCGCTGCCCGTGCCGGGTATGGACGCCGGTGCGCCGAGCCGCGCTCAATGCGACGCTGGAGAGACACGAATGACGCAACTGACCCCGCTGGCCAAGCTGCGCGCGCCCCTCGGCGGGCAGGAGATCGAGCTGCAGCAGATCGACTTCGACGCCGGCGGCATGAGCCTGCTGCGCACGCGCATCCGCGAGAAGAGCCGATTCACCGTGTTCGACATCGACCCGCACACCGCGCGCGACTGGGGCGAGGCGCTGCTGGCCTGGGCGCGCGCGCAGCCACAGGGATGAGCATGGACGACCTGCCAGCCGCCACCCACGTGGACCTGGCCTTCCCGCTCGAGGGCCGCTCGCTGCCGCGCGACCATCGGGCGCGGCTGGCGGCGGCGCTGACCGAGCGGCTGCCGTGGCTGGGGGTGGCGCCGGGCAGCGGCGTGCACCGGCTCAACGTGGTCGCCGGCGGCGGCGCCGAGGCCTTGCTGTCGGCGCGCACGCGGCTGCTGCTGCGCGTGCCGCGCGAGCGCGCCGCCGAGGCCGCCGCGGCGCTGTCGGGCGCCGAGCTGCGTATCGGCGATGCGCCGCTGCAGCTGGGCCGGCCGGTGCAGCGCGAACTGCTGCCGCACCGCACGCTGTACGCTCACTTCGTGGCCGCCGAGGGCGGCGACGAACTGCGTTTCCTGGCCATGGTCGACGACCAGTTGCAGACGCTCGGCGTCGCCTGCCGACCGGTGTGCGGCCGGCGCCAGGAACTGCAGGGCGACCCCGGCGTGCTGCCGGGCTTCAGCCTGCTGCTCGACGGCCTGACCCCGGCCGACGCGCTGCGCGTACTCGAGACCGGCCTGGGCGCCCACCGCGGCATGGGCTGCGGGCTGTTCGTACCGCACAAGTCGGCCGCCGCCGTCGGCGCCTGATCGGCACGGCCGAAGCCACCGACCCGACGATCACGAAAGGAGACCTTGCCCATGCCCTACACCGTCAACGGCGAAGAGCGCGACACCGACGGCGACGGCTATCTGCTGGAGCCGGACTTCGGCGACGAGGTCGTGCGCGTCATCGCCGCCGCCGAGGGCCTGACGCTGACCGACGATCACTGGACCGTCGTCAACTTCATGCGCGACCAGTACCGCGAGCACGGCCACACGCCCAACTTCCGCAACATGCTCAAGGGCATGGCCGAGGTCCTGCCCGGCTGCGACAGCAAGCGCCTGTACGACCTCTTCCCCACCGGCCCGGCCAAGCAGGGCGCCAAGGTGGCCGGGCTGCCCCAGCCCTACGGCAAGGGCGGGTACTGAGCCGGCGCCCGCGGGCCTGAGCGGACATGACCGGACACGATCGATGAGCGACAAGCCCGCGCCGCCGCCGGCGATCCGCGTCAAGAGCCACTGGTTCCGGCCGGCTTCGGCCAAGACGCCGCAGGAGCAGGCCAGCGCGATCGCGTTCATCGGCTGGCGCGTGGCGCAGCAGATGCTCAAGCGCATGCGCAGCGCCGGCTTCGACATCGACCCCGGGCCGGACTACTTCGGCTTCATGCGCGAGGTGCTGGTCGCGCTGCTGACGGTGGCCGACCGCATCGCCCACGAGCGGCTCGGCGCCGACGCCCGGGTGCAGTTCACGACCGCGCTCGTGCTGCGCGTCGCCGACTTCCTGCAGGACAACGAGGGCGACCTGCTCGGTCCGGCCGAGGGCCCGACCTGGGCCGAGCGCTTCGTCGACCAGTTCAACGCGTTGCAGGGCCACTACGCCGAGTTCGACGCCGATCCGGACGCACCGCCCGACGCCGGCTTCACGCCCGGCTTCGCCTTCTACCGCTACCTCGGGCACCGGCTCGAGCCGGGGCTGCCGGCCAAGGACCGGCGCTGGGTGATCGACCAGGTGATGGCGATCGAGGCGCCGGACGCCGTGGCCATCATGCAAAGCGCCATGCGCGACCTCTACGACGACCAGCCGCGTGCGCGCCGTCGCGCGACCTTGAGCGGGGAGTGAGCGCGTGACGCCAACCGTCGCCCCGGTTGCCGACCCGGCCCCGCCGATGTCCTTCGCCCGCGTCTCGCCCCGGTGGCGGCCGGATGCGAGCCCGTTCGACCTCTCGGACGACGCCGTCTACCAGGTCTGGCGCGCCGCCCGGCTCGCCGACGCGCCGCCGACGCTGGCCGACCTGCTCGTCGACCTGCGCGACCCGCGCGCCCCGGACGCCGCCGAGCGCGCCGCGCTCATCGACCGCTGCGCGCGCTTCAACATGGCCGTCTACCGCAGCCCCGTGTGCGACGCCGACCCGGCGATCCCGCACCGCCTCGGCGCCGCGCTCGGCCTCATGCGGCTGGACGCCAACTGGCTGGCGGGAGAGGACGGCATCTCGCGCATCGAGGCCGGTGCCGCCATGGCCGGCGACGCGCCGCCGCGCGCCGACTTCATCCCGTACACGACGCGCGCCATCGGCTGGCACACCGACGGCTACTACCACCCGGCGGCGCGCCGCATCCGCGGCATGCTGCTGCACTGCGTGCGGCCGGCGGCGCGCGGCGGCGTGAACCGGCTGCTCGACCCGGAGCGCCTGTACATCGCGCTGCGCGACGCCGACCCGGCACACATCCGCGCGCTGATGGCGCCCGACGCGATGATGATCCCGGCGCGCGAAGGCGACGATGGCGTCGCCCGTCCGGCGCAGACCGGCCCGGTGTTCTCGGTCGACCCCGATGACGGCCACCTGCACCTTCGCTACACCGCGCGTACGCGCAGCATCGCGTGGAAGGACGACGCGGCGACGGCGCGCGCCGTCCAGGCGCTGACGCGCGCGCTGGCGGCGGCCGACGTGCTGGCCTTGCGGCTCGCGCCCGGCATGGGCGTCGTCACGAACAACGTGCTGCACGACCGCAGCGCCTTCGACGACGACCCCGCCGCACCGCGCCTGCTGTACCGGGCGCGCTACCTCGACCGCGTGGCCGACCCGCTGCCGGGCGAGCGTGCCCCGGCGGCGGCGCGGCCGCCTGGGGAGGATGCGAAGACCCGGGGTGGCCCGGCGTCTTCTCGGGAGGGGTCGTGGCGCACTGGGTGAGCATCTGGCGCGCCGCGCAGCTCGTCGGCGTGCCGCGCGGCGTGCTGCAGCGGCGCGTGCGCGCCGGCGAGATCGAGCTCAGCGACGGCATGGTCTCGACCGACACCCTGCTGCGCCTGTACCCGCAGACCGAGCTCGAGGCCAGCGGCCTGCTCGAGCACGTGACGCACATCCGCGAGGATGCCTTCGCGCGCCGCCTGCGCGAGCGTCTGCTGCCGAGCCAGGAAGTGCTGGCGCAGCGCCTGTTCCGCCAGGGCCAGGAGCTTGCCGACACCCAGCGCCACCTGCAGCGCTACCACGCGCTCGTGCTCGCGCTGCGCGACCGCATCCGAGAGCTTCGTGCCTGCGATGCCGGCACGGCGGGCGCGGTGCTCGACGACCTGGCGCGCCGGCTGAACGACGGGCTGGCGCGTGCCCTGGCCACCGAACCGGTCGATCTGCTGGACGTGATGGACGACGTGCTGAAAGTGGTTTTCGCCCAGGTGACGCTGCGCCCCAGCGGCCACCAGTTCACGGTCGAGGGGCGCG
>CAZQPN010000176.1:4130-6234 GCA_964595215.1 uncultured Rubrivivax sp.
GGCAACGGCACCTGCGGCATGTGCAAGGGGCGCGAGATGGCCGGCGAGGTGGCGCGCACGATGCCCACCGACTGCCCGATCACCGAGGCCGAGCGCGCCCAGGGCGTGGTGCTGGCCTGCGCGCATACCGCCGCCAGCGCCGAGCTGACGCTGGAGACGCTGGAGGCCGACGGCCCGGCCGACATCGCGCCGCAGCAGCTCGTCGCCTGCGTGCGGGCGCTCAAGCCGCTCGGCGACGACACCCTGCTGCTGCACCTGCAGACGCCGCGCACGCACCGGCTGCGTTTTCTGGCCGGGCAGTCGGTCACACTCGGCCTGGCGGCGGGCGCTGGCGGTGCCGGCGGCGTGGACGACCTGCACGCCACCTATCCGGTCGCGAGCTGTCCCTGCGACGACCGCAACCTTCACTTCTACATCGAGCGGCGGGACGGCGACGCCTTCGCCGCGCGGCTGTTCGCCGGCGACCTGCGCGCCGGTGCCTCGGTCGGCGTGTGGGGGCCGCTCGGCGACTTCGTGCTCGACGACGGTGCGCGGCCGCTCGTGTTCGCCGCCTGCGACACCGGCTTCGCGCCGATCAAGAGCCTGATCGAGCATGCGATGTCGCTCGACGCCGCGCCGTCGATGTCGCTGTTCTGGCTCGCCACGCGCCCCGACGGCCACTTCGTGGCCAACCTGTGCCGCTCGTGGACCGAGGCGCTGGACGGCTTCGAGACGACGCTGGTCGAGCACGCCGACCCTGCGTCCGGCGCGGCCGAGGTCGCCGCCGCGATGCGCGCCGACCTGTTCGACATCGACGGTGACTACTACCTCGCCGGGCCGGGGCCCTTCGTCGACGCGCTCGGCGGGGCGCTGCAGCGCATCGGCGTGCCGGCGCGCCAGATCCGGGCGATGGCGACATGAGCGCGCCGGGTCGCTCCTCCGGTCAAGATGGCGCGCACGACGGCGGCGCCTGCGACGGCGCCGAGGTCTTCGCGCTGCGCGTGATCGGCCACAGCATGGCGCCCGAGTTCAACGAGGGCGAGATCATCGTCATCGAGCCCGGCGGCGCGCTGCGCGACGGCAGCTTCGTGCTGGCGCGGCACGCGGGCGAGTGGATCTTCCGCCAGCTCCGGGCCGCCCCCGGCGGCGGCTGGCTGCTGCACGCGCTGGCGCCGGCCTGGCCGGACCTGCCGATCCACGGGTTGGAGGCGGTGCACGGCGTCGTCATCCAGAAGGCCGTCCCCGGGCGGCGTCGCCTGAGCAAGAGCTACCTCTGATGCCTTACTACGTCTTCAGCGTCAAGCCGTTTGCCCAGTACGCCAAGCTCGGCGAGTTCGGCGCCTTCCGCGAGGCATCGGTGCACGCCAAGGCGCTGCGCGGCCAGTTGGCCACCGGCAGCGCCGAGCAGATCAAGGTGATGTTCGCCGACACCGAGGACCACGCGGTGGACCTGCTGTGCCAGCCGCGCGAGGCCGGACCGGCGGGTGACGACTGACGGCGGTCGGCGCATGGACACCGGCGCGCCGCAGGCGACCGCACCCAGCGCGGCGTCGGTGGCGTCCGCCGCGCCGGCCCAGGGCTGCGTCTTCGCGCGCGCGCTGCTGGCCCAGGCGGCGTCGTGCGCGCTGGCGCGGCGGCGCAGCATCGGCGAGCGCGAGGCTGTCGCCTGCCCGTCCCCCGTGGCGCACGCCAACTGCGACACGCTGGCCGCGCTGATGCACGAGCGCGCGCGCTTCGCGCTGCGGCTGCCGGCGCCGGGCATGCCGCTGATGCACGCGCAGGCGATGCGCTTGCAGTGCGGCGGGCTGGCCGGCCTGAGGCGGGCGCTGGATCCGGCTGCGTCTGCCCCTGAGGCCACCGCTGCGGCCAGCGCCTCACATCCGGCCGCCTTGCCCGACGTGCACACGCTCGTCGGCCTGGCGCAGCAACGCCACGGCAGCCTGACCGCGCTGCCCTGGGAGGCGATCGTCGCGGCCATGCGCGCCTGGGCGCCGCGGCGGCGTCGCGGGCGCCCAGCGCCATGACGGGCGGCAGCGCACCGCCGCCGGCAGTCGTAGCGGCGGTGCAGCACAACTGCGACGTCGCCGACGCGGCGCACGCAGCCGACCTGTCGCTCTGCAACTTC
>CAZQPN010000177.1:0-6214 GCA_964595215.1 uncultured Rubrivivax sp.
TACCTCAGCAGCGCCGACTGGATGAGCCGCAACATGTTCGGGCGCATCGAGGTCGCCTGGCCGGTGCGCGACGCCGCGTTGCGCCAGCGCGTGATCGACGAGTGCCTGGTGCCCTACCTGAAGGACGAGCGCGACGCCTGGGAACTGCAGCCCGATGGGCAGTACACACGCGTGGCCACCGGCGGCCCGAGCGCGCAACAGGCGCTGGCGGCGCGCTACGGCGCGCTGGGCGGCTGAACGGGGGTCGACGGGAGCTTCGATGGCCGCACGCATGGACCTGATCCTGTGGCGCCACGCCGAGGCCTTCGAACTGGCCGAGGGCGGCGACGACCTCGACCGCGCGCTGACGCCCAAGGGCGAGCGACAGGCCGCGCGCATGGCGGGCTGGCTGAACCGGCACCTGACGGCCGGCACGCGCGTCCTCGCCAGTCCGGCGCGGCGGGCACAGCAGACGGTGCAGGTGCTCGAGCGCCGCTTCCGCACCGTGCCCGCGCTGGCACCGACGGGCACGGTCGACGGCCTGCTGGCAGCCGCCCGCTGGCCGGAAGCGCGCGACGCCGTCCTCATCGTCGGCCACCAGCCGACGCTCGGCATGGCCGCAGGCTACCTGCTGACGGGCCAGCCGCAGCCCTGGACGCTGCGCAAGGGCGCGCTGATCTGGCTGCACGCGCGCGAGCGCGACGGCGAGGTGCAGGTGGTGCTGCACGCCGCGCTGTCGCCCGAACTGGTGTGACGAAGGGGGTCGCCCGTCAGCTGGGTTCGAAGCCCGGCAGCGAGAGCTTGAGCGGCCCGTTGCGGGCCCAGGACTCGGCCTCCTGGCGCAGCAGGTAGACGGTGCGCGGCCGCGACTCGGCCCAGGCATCGTCGTAGGCCAGCAGCGCCTGGCGACCCTTGGCCGTCAGGGTCAGCCGGTTGGCGTCCACCGGTCCGCGCGCATGGCACTTGATGACGGCCAGCCGAAGGCACAGCACCTGCCACGCGACCATCGTGCTGCCGAACGCCGGCTCGAGCTTGCGCAGCCCGCCGCGCTGCCCGAGCACCAGCTCGCCGATGCGCCGCTGCTGGCTCTGCGAGAAGCCGGGCGCGTCGACATGGTCCATCAGGTAGGCGCTGTGCCGGTGGTGGTCGTGGTGCGAAACCATGAGCCCGATCTCGTGCAGGTCGCAGGCCCAGCCGAGCTCGCGCCGGTCGTCGACGTCGGCGTCCGGCCAGGCGCCGTCGAAGAGTGCCAGCGCCACGTCGCGCACGCGCGCCGACTGCCCGGTGTCGACGCCGAAGCGCGCCTGCAGGTCGGCCACCGAGCGGTCGCGCATGTCGCCCGGGCGAGCCCGCTGCAGCGCTTCCAGCCGCTCGTGCAGGTCGATGATGACGCCCTGGCGCAGCGCGCCCTTGGCCGGGCGCAGTTCGCGGATGCCGAAGTTGGCCGCCAGCGTGTACAGGATGGCCAGGCCGCCGGGCAGCACGGCGCGGCGCTCGGTCTTCAGCCCCGGGAACTGCAGCGCGTCGACGTGGCCGGCCTCGAGGCAGCGCGCGATGCACCAGCGCAGGCCCTCGGGCGTGATGCGGCCGTCGGTCACGCCGGCCGATGCGAGGATCTGCGAGACCGCGCCGACGGTGCCCGACGAGCCAAGCGCGCTCGTCCAGCGGTCGGGTGCGAACGATTGCAGTCCCTCCTCGAGCTCGGCGCCGGCGGCGACCTGGGCCAGCCGGAAGCCGTCGGCGGTGATGACGCCGTCCGGGAAGAAGCGCATCGAAAGGCTCACGCAGCCGGTCTGGAAGGACTCGGCGACACCCGGCACACGGCCCTCGCCGAGGATCATCTCGGTCGAGCGCCCGCCGATGTCGACGACCAGGCGCCGCTCGTCACCGGGCTGCAGGTGGGCCACGCCGGCGTAGATCAGGCGCGCCTCCTCGCGGCCGGAGATGACCTCGATCGGGTGCCCGAGCGCCTCGCGGGCGCGCTCGAGAAAAGCGTTGCGGTTCTTCGCCTCGCGCAGGGTCTGCGTGGCCACCGCCCGCACCTGCCCGGGCAGGAAACCCCGCAGCCGGTGCGCGAAGTAGCGCAGGCAGGCCAGCCCGCGCTCGGCCGCGGCCTCGGTCAGCAGGCCGTCGGCGTCCAGCCCGCCGCCCAGGCGCACCATCTCCTTGAGGTAGTCGATGCGGCGGTAGCGCCCGCGCTGCAAGCGCCCGATCTCGAGCCGGAAGCTGTTGGACCCCATGTCGACAGCGGCCAGCGGGGCGGTGAGCGGCGGTGGTGCGTCCGGCATGGCGCCGATTGTGCCCGCGCCGGTGCAGGGCTTGTCGCGCGCCGGCGACGGGCCGGCGGCCGGTTCCTAGAATCTGTCGTGTTTGCCCGCAACCTTCGGAGACATCCATGCTGAAGCAGGACTTCGACAGCCTCGTTCCCTCCCGTGCCTATTCGCGGCGCGATTTCGTGCGCACCTCGGTCGGCAGCGGCTTCGCCGCCGCCGTTCTGCCGGTCGTTGCCCAGACCACGGTCAAGACCGACAGCACCGGGCTGGACGTCGGCGAGGTGATGATCCCGGTCGGCGACTTCCGCATGCCGGCCTACCGCGCTGCGCCGGCCGGCAAGACCGGCGCGCCGGTGGTGCTGGTGGTCAGCGAGATCTTCGGTGTGCACGAGCACATCGCCGATGTCGCGCGCCGCTTCGCCAAGGCCGGCTACTTCGCGATCGCGCCCGAGATGTTCGTGCGCCAGGGCGACGCCTCGTCCTACGGCGAGATCGGCAAGCTGATCGCCGAGGTGGTCTCCAAGGTGCCCGACGCCCAGGTCATGGCCGACCTCGACGCCAGCGTCGCCTGGGCCAAGGGCCAGGGCGCCGACACGTCCAAGCTCGGCGTCACCGGCTTCTGCTGGGGCGGGCGCATCACCTGGCTGTACGCCGCCCACAACCCCGGCGTCAAGGCGGGGGTGGCCTGGTACGGCCGCCTGGTCGGCCAGTCCAACCCGCTGCAGCCGCGCCACCCGGTGGAACTGGCCGGCGAGCTGAAGGCGCCGGTGCTCGGCCTGTACGGCGGTGCCGACAGCGGCATCCCGCTGGACACCGTCGAGCAGATGAAGACCGCGCTGGCCGCCGGCAGCGCGGCGGCGAAGCGCTCGCAGTTCCATGTCTACCCGGACGCGCCGCACGCCTTCCACGCCGACTACCGGCCGAGCTACCGCGAGGCTGCGGCAAAGGACGGGTGGCAGCGCTGCCAGGCCTGGTTCCGCGAGCACGGGGTGGCTTGACAGCTTCGCTACGATGACAGGTCTGCCGGACCACTGACGGTCCGGCAGCCCTCCATGACCCTCCTCTACATCGTCCTGGCCACCCTCGCGGGTGGCCTCCTGTCGGTCCTCATCGCGGCGACGCTGACGACCACGCTGCTGGCGCGCGTCGTCAAGAGCCTGGTCAGCCTGTCGGCCGGGCTGCTGCTGGGCACGGCGCTGCTGCATGTGCTGCCCGAGGCCTTCGAGTCCGGGCCGGACGCGCACGAGCTCTTCGTCACACTGCTCGGCGGCCTCCTGTTCTTCTTCCTGCTGGAGAAGGCCGAGCTCTACCGCCACGCCCACCACCACGAGGGCGACGATCCGCACCACCACCACCACCACGGCTTCGACGCCGAGCAGGCCGGCCGCGGCGGACTGGCGGTGCTGGTCGGCGACAGCATCCACAACTTCAGCGACGGCGTCATCATCGCCGCCGCCTTCCTGACCGACGTGCGGCTCGGGGTGGTGACGGCGGCGGCCATCGTCGCCCACGAGATCCCGCAGGAGGTGGGCGACTACATCGTGCTGCTCAACGCCGGCTTCTCGCGCGCCAAGGCGCTGCTCTACAACGCGCTGTCTGGGCTGGCGGCGGTCGCCGGCGGCGTCATCGGCTACTTCGTCGTGCGGCCGTGGGAGGCGCTCTTCCCCTACCTGCTGGTGGTGGCGGCGAGCAGCTTCGTCTACGTCGCGGTGGCCGACCTGATCCCGCAGCTGCAGCGGCGCCTGCCGCTGCGCGACACGCTGTCGCAGGTGGCCTGGATCGGCGCCGGTCTCGCCCTCGTGTGGCTGGCGCGCGCGGGGATGCACGCCCACTGACAAGCGAACGCAGGCGGTGTAGGCTGGCCTTTCGTTCAATCCACACGAGGAGCATCGCATGGCCAACCACACCTACAAGATGGTCGAGCTCGTCGGCTCGTCTCCCGACGGCACCGACGCAGCCATCCGCAACGCGATCGCGCAGGCCGCCACGACCGTGCGCCACATCGACTGGTTCGAGGTCGTCGAGACCCGTGGGCAGGTCGTCGACGGCCAGGTGGCGCACTACCAGGTCAAGCTCAAGGTCGGGTTCCGGCTCGAGGGCTGATGCGACGGTGCGTTCGATCGTCTGCGCGCACCGTTAGCGACCGTCTGCGCCCGGCCCAGAGCGGCCAAAGGCCGCTCTGGGCGTTGCCCTGTATGCCCGGCTCCCCCCGCCCCCCTCCGAGAGGGGGCACCAGCATGACCGACAGGCCGGCCATGCGGCCGGCGCATGCGGCGAAGCGCTGCGGGTGTTGACGGCGCGGCACGCGTGGAGAACGGTGGGTCGGCCCATGGGCCGACTCGTCATTCGAGCCAGAGCCCCCTCGCGGAGGGGGCTGGGGGAGCGGAACGAAAGGGCCCTTGGGCCCTGAGCGGCCAACGGCCGCTCAGGGCCGAACACGGCCACGCGCACGACGCGATCGGTCAATGGGAAGACCGAGCCGCGCAGGCGGTCAGCGCACGACGAGCACCGGCAGCGTGCCGTGCGTGAGCACCTTCTGCGTCTCGCTGCCGAGCAGCAGCGCCGAGACGCCGCGCCGGCCGTGCGAGGCCATCACGATCAGGTCGGCGCCCTTTTCCTTGGCATGCTCGACGATGGCCTCCCACGGGTGCAGCGCCTCGACCGTGTGCGCCTGGCAGGCGACGCCGGCCGCCTTGGCCAGATCCTCCACCTTCTTGACGTGCGCGCCGGCAACCCGCTCCTGGGCGTCGTAGAACTCCTGCGGCGGCACCGGCTGCATCTCCGAGATGGCGCTGTACGGGAAGGGCTCCTTCACCGCGATGGCCAGCAACTCGGCGCCCATCAGCTTGGCCAGCTCGATCGCGTTGGCAACCGCCTTGGCGGTGATTTCGGAACCGTCGGTCGGCACGAGGATGCGCTTGTACATGAAGGTCTCCTTAGTCGCAGCGGCGGGGGCTCCGCCATCCCTGTCGCCAGTGTCGCCAACCGACCGACGGGCGGCTTGACCTCGGTCAACCGACGGCGATCGGACGCGCCGGGTCGGCGCACCACTCGCTCCAGGAGCCCGGGTAGAGCCGGCCCGCGTCCAGCCCGGCGTGGGCCATCGCCAGCAGGTTGTGGCAGGCGGTGACGCCGGAGCCGCACTGGTGCACGACGTCGCCGGTCTGCGGGGCCAGCCGGTCGAACTCCGCCCGCAGCACGTCGGCCGGCTTGAGGCGGCCGTCGGGCTGCAGGTTGTCCGTGAAGGGCCGCAGCGTGGCGCCGGGGATGTGGCCGGCCACCGGATCCAGCGGCTCGACCTCGCCGCGGAAGCGCTCCTCCGAGCGCGCGTCGAGCAGGCGGACCCGCCCGAGCTGCGCCAGCAGCGTCGCCGCGTCGATGGTCGGCATCGCCCCGGCCGGCGCCGCCGGGTAGGCCGGCGCCGCCACCGGTGTCACCGGGCCCGCGGCCAGCGCCCCGCCGGCGCCGACCCACGCCGCGCGGCCGCCGTCGAGCACCGCCACCGCCTCGTGGCCCAGCCAGCGCAGCAGCCACCAGGCGCGCGCGGCATAGGGCCCGCCCTGGTCGTCGAGCACGACCACCTGCACGCCGGGCGCGATGCCCTGCGCGCCCGCCCAGGCGGCGAACGCCGCCCGGTCGGGCAGCGGGTGACGGCCGTTGCGGCCGGTCTTCGCGCCCGACAG
Source organism: uncultured Rubrivivax sp. (assembly GCA_964595215.1). GTDB lineage: Bacteria > Pseudomonadota > Gammaproteobacteria > Burkholderiales > Burkholderiaceae_C > Rubrivivax. The sequence continues at coordinate 5,936 of CAZQPN010000177.1, forward strand.
GTCGCGGTCCAGGTGCGCGTAGCGCGCCCCGGGCACGTGGCCGGCAGCGTAGGCGGCCGCGCCGGCGTCGGGGCGGGCGAGGTCGAAGCGGGCGTCGAGGACGACGGTCGGGGCGCCGGCAGCGAGCCGGGCCTGCAGGGCGTCGACCGGGATCAGGGTGGCGTGATGGGCACTCATGCGCGCATTCGGGCCGGTCGCGCGCGGTCGGCAAGCCCGGGCAGGCCCGCCCGGCGCGGGGCCGGCGGGCCGCGGCGGCCGGGGCAAGCCGGGCGACCCGGG
>CAZQPN010000178.1:0-6184 GCA_964595215.1 uncultured Rubrivivax sp.
GGCCCCTGGGCCGCGGTGGCGGCCGCATCCCGGGGGCCCGGCCGCGGGCCCCTCGACGTTCACGACGGCCGGCGACCCGCAACGCGCGCCGGCCGCCGCCGCCAGCGCGACGTACTCGGTCACCTTGACCTCCTCGGCGCGACGCTGAAGGTCGAACGCGGGCATCGCGCGGCCGGATTGCGCGTCCAGCCAGCGCCCGAGCGTGTGGCGCAGCAGCTTGCGCCGCTGCGAGAAGGCCAGCTGCACGACCTGCGACAGGCGCGCCGGATCGACTGCCGTCGGGTCGGCCAGCGGCACCATGCACACGACGGCCGAGTCGACGCGCGGTGGCGGGTCGAAGGCCTCGGGCGGCACGTCGAGCACCGGCTCGATCGCGTAGCGCCACTGCAGCATCACCGACAGCCGGCCGTAGTCGCGGCCGCCGGGGGCCGCAGCCATGCGGTCGACGACCTCCTTTTGCAGCATGAAGTGCTGGTCGCGCACGCGGTCGGCCCAGCGCAGCAGATGGAACAGGATCGGGCTGGAGATGTTGTAGGGCAGGTTGCCGACCACCCGCAGCGCTTGACCGGCGGCGTCGGCGAGCGTCCCGAAGTCGACGTCGAGCACGTCGGTCTCGATCACGTCCAGGCCCGGCCAGCGGCGCAGCCGTGCCGCCAGGTCGCGGTCCAGCTCGATCGCCTGCAGACGGGCGCAGCGGTCCAACAGCGGCCGCGTCAGCGCGCCCAGCCCGGGACCGATCTCGACCAGGGCCTGGCCCGGGCGCGGGTCGATCAGCCGCACGATGGCGTCGACGATGCCCGCATCCGCCAGGAAGTGCTGGCCGAAGCGCTTGCGCGCCACGTGACCGCCGCCGGCCGCCACGCGCCGCGGACGGCTCCGACCATCGGAGCTCACGTCAGGTCTGCGTCGCGCAACTCGACGTAGGCGCGCGCGCGCAGCTCGGCCACCCAGTCCTCGTAGGCCTGCTCGAACTTGCGCTCGCGCAGCACGCTGCGCGCCTGCTCGCGCTTCTGCGCGTCGGTCAGCACCAGCGCCCGCCGGTCGAGCACCTGGATCAGGTGGACGCCGAAGCGGCTGCGCACCGGCTCGGAAATCGCTTCGACGGCCAATCGGCTCGCCGGCTGCTCGAACTCCGGCACCATCATGCCGGGCGCGTACCAGCCGAGGTCGCCGCCCTGCGGGGCCGAGCCGTCTTCCGAAACCTCGCGCGCCACATCCTCGAAACGGCGTGCACCGGACTCGATCTCGCGCTTCAGCGCCAGCAGGCGGGCGGCGGCCTGATCGGCGCTCGCCTGCGGCGAGACACGCAGCAGGATATGGCGGGCGCGCGTCTCGACCAGTCCCGAGTCGGCGCCGTCGCGCCGCTCCAGCAGCTTGAGGACATGGAAGCCGGCGCCGCTGCGCAGCAGCGTCGGACGCACCTGCCCGGGCTCGAGTCCGGCCACGGCCTCGACGAAGAGGTCGGGCAGGCGGTCCGCAGGGCGCAAGCCGATCTCGCCGCCGCGCTCGCGGTTGCCGTCCTCCGAGACCTCGCGCGCCACGGCGTCGAAGGACTCGCCGGCACGGACACGGGCCAGCGCCTGCTCGGCGCGGGCGCGACGCCCCTCCTGGGTCGCGGGGTCGGCGTCCTCGGGCACCGGGACGAGGATCTGCGCTACGTTCAGCTCGCCGCGCATGCGTGCCGCGGCCTGGCGCGCCGCAAGCTCGCGGTCGACCTCCTCCTCGGATACATCGATGCGCCCGATGACCTCGCGCTCGCGCGTACGCTCGACCAGGATCTGGTCGCGCAGGTCGGCGCGGAAGCGCCCCATGTCCAAGCCCTGCGCCCGCAGCGCCTCGCGCAGCTGCGGCAGGCTGAGCTGGTTCTGCGCCGCCACGTTCTCGACCGCCCGGTCGAGCTCGACGTCGTCGACACGGCCACCGGACTCGCGCGCGTGCGTCACGATCACGCGCTCGTTGATCAGGTCTTCGAGCGCCTGGCGCCGCCACGCGCTCAGCGGGCGCGGTGGCTCGCCCGCGCGCGCCGCCGCCTGTCTCAGGGCCTCGGTGCGGCGCTCCCACTCGACGGCCGTCACCAGCTCCTGGTTGACGATGGCCACGATGTGGTCGCCCGGCGCCACCTCGGCCGGCAGCGCACTGCGCAGCTGCGCCACCGCCGGGCCGGCCGCGGCGCACGCCAGCGCCAGCGCCAGCGCCGGCAGGCGCCAAGACGCGCCGGGGCTGGGGCCGCGGGGCGGGAAGTTCAGGGAAACGTCGGAGGCCATGCGGTGGTGTCTTCGCTGCGCTCGTCGCGCAGCAGGCGGTAACCGGGGATATTGTCCTTCAAGACCTGCAAGGGGTTGGCCCCCAGCCGCGACAGGCCGACGAGCTCGAGCTGCAGCATCAGCCGCGTCGTGGCCTCGCTGCGTCCGGTGGACACGCGCTCGGAGACGACGCGCGCGATCCAGCAGCCGGCGTCGTACTCGACGCCGAGCAGCGAATCGGTGATGCGACTGTCCTGCACGCTGTAGTTGATGCGGCCGACGCCGTACCAGGTGCCGCCGCAGCCATTGCCCCCCGGCGCCGCCGCCCCGCCGCGGTAGACCGGCCACTGCCAACCGAGCTCGACCTGCTCGCTGACGTCGCGCGCCAGCCGGTAGCGCAGGCTGACGGTGCGGTAGGGTCCGGGCGACCAGGTCGCCCCCAGCACCGAGCGGCTCAGGCGGCGGACCTCGGGGCTGTACTGCAGCGAGGCGTCCAGCGCCCATCCGGGCACCAGCGTGGTCGAGCCGAGCAGCAGCAGATCGGACAAGCGCTGCTCGAGCGGCGGCCCGTCGGCGCTGCCGTCGGCCTGCGCCGCCACACGCTGGTCGCTGAACAGCACGCGCTGCACGACGCCGACGCGCAGCAACTCGGCCCCGGTGGCCGGATCGAGCAGACGGCTCGTCGCACCCAGCGTCAGCTGATCCGCGTCCGACACGCGGTCGACGCCGGCAAAGTCGTTACGCGCGTAGACCGAATCGAAGTCGAAGTCGCGCGCCCAGGCATCGAAGTTGGGCAGAAGATCCTGGCGGCGGTAGGCGGTGCGCACGTACAGCGCGCGCGGCTCCAGCGTCTGGCGCAGCGCGCGACCGAAGAACGCCGTCTCGCGCTCGAACACCATCCCGGCGTCGACCGACAGGCCGGGGATGATCCGCCCGGCCTCCGTGCGGCCGTCGGCCATCGGCGTGTCGGTGCGGTAGCGCGCCGCGTTGACCGACAGGCGCGGCACGAGCCAGCCCCCGGGCCGGCGCCACGGCCATGCGAGGTCGGCAGTCGCATGCCAGCGCCAGCCCTCGAGCCGCTCGCCGGCGGTGTCCGTCGCCGGACGCTGGAAGCGGTTCAGCTCGGTCACGGCGCGCCACTCGAACGGCCCGGTCGCGCCCTCGCCCTGCACACCGATCTGCGGCCGACGCGCGTAGGGCGCGACGATCGGGGCGTCCGCCGCCTGCAGCACCTGCCAGTCCTGCACCAGCGCGTAGGCGCGGCCCTCCCATCCCTGACCGCGCCACGGCCGCTCCAGCCCCGCCCGCGACGCCAGCAGGCGCGGCCACGGGCCCGGCGTGATGCGCTGGAAGTCCTTCCACCAGTCGTCGTCGGACACGCGCGACAGCTGCAGGTCCAGCGTCAGGCCGTCGTGCGGCCGCTGCGCGTGCTGCCAGGCCAGCGCATAACGCGAGCGGCCCGCCACCCGGTCGTCCGGCATCGCATCGACGCGCAGCTCGCCCTGCCAGCGCGGCTGCAGGTAGCGCAGCTCGCTGTCGAGCGCCAGACCGCGGCGCGTGCTGATGCGGGGCGCCAGCGTCAGGTCGAGGTTGGGCGCGACGTTCCAGTAGTATGGCGCCGAGACCTCCAAGCCGCTGCGGCTGTCCAGGCCGACGGTGGGCGGAAGCCAGCCCGACTTGCGTGCGTCGGTGACCGGAAAGCTCAGCCGCGGCAGCGCCAGCAGCGTGACGCCCTGGAAGCGCAGCCGCCCGCCCTCGGCGATGCCCTCGTTGGCGTCGAAGTCCAGCGCCACCGAGCTCGCCTCGATCTGCCACGCCGGCTCCGCGCTGTCGTCGCCCGCCACCCGCGGGCAGCTCGTATAGGTGGCGTCCTGCGCCTGCATGCGCGTGCGGCTGGCGAAATCGATGCGCGACGCGCTGCCGCGCGTGCCGAGCGTCAGGAAGTCGAACTCCGGGGCGTCGAACCAGCCGCTGAAATCACGCACGTGGATGTCGAGGGCGCGGCCGCGGAACACCGCGCCCTCGCCCTCGACCGTCACCGCGCCGCTGGCGGCCGCCCGCTCGTCGCCGGGGCGGTAGCTCAGGCGGTCGGCGCGGATCACGAGCGTTCCCTGCCGCAGCACCACGTCGCCCTCGGCGACGGTCTCGCGGTCGGCGGTGCTCGTCAGGCGGTCCGCTTCGAGGATCACCGGCGGCCGCTCCGGCTCGGCCTCCTGGGCGATCGGGGGCGCCGCCGACACCGCCAGCGGCACCGCCAGGGCCTGGGCGCAGGCCAGCAGACGGCGGGATCGGGCGGAGGCGCGGCGCGTCGACATTCTTAGAATTCATTATCCATGGCCCCTTCCCACGCCCCCGATCCGGCCGCCCGCCCGAGCGCCGGCCCCGCCCCCGTGACCTGGGCCGACCCGGCCCGCCACGCCGCCTTCGATCGCTGGCTGGCCGATGTCGGCCCGCGCCATGGCCTGCAGCCGGGCACACTGGCGCCGGCCTCGGCCGATGCCAGCTTTCGCCGCTATCTGCGCATCGCCAGCGCCGGCGGCAGCTGCATCGTGATGGACGCGCCGCCGCCGCAGGAGGACGTGCGCCCCTTCGTGCACGTGGCCGGCCTCATCGCGGCCGCCGGTCTGCACGCGCCGCGCGTGCTGGAGAGCGACCCGGCACAGGGCTTCCTGCTGCTGACCGACCTCGGCCGCCGGCTCTACCTCGACGCCTTGCGTGACGCCGACGCGGGCCAGGCCGACCACCTGATGCGCGACGCGCTGGACGCGCTCGTGCGCTGGCAGCTGAAGGTGCCGGCGGCCGCACTGCCGCCCTACGACGAGGCGCTGCTGGCGCGCGAGCTGGCGCTGTTCCCCGAGTGGTGCGTGCAGCGCGAGTTCGGCATCGCCTGGAGCGCGCCCGAGCAGGCGATCTGGGACCGCACCTGCGGGCTGCTGATCGACAGCGCGCTGGCCCAGCCGGTGGTCGCGGTGCACCGCGACTGGATGCCGCGCAACCTGATGGTGGCCGATCCGAACCCCGGCATCCTGGACTTCCAGGACGCGGTGTGCGGGCCGGTCACCTACGACCTGGCGTCGATGCTGCGCGACGCCTTCCTGTCGTGGGACGAGGCGCGGGAGCTCGACTGGGCGGTGCGCTGGTGGCAGGCGGCGCGCGACGCCGGCGTGCCGCTGGGCGAGGACTTCGCGGCCGACTTCGGCGCCTTCTGGCGCGCGCTCGAGTGGATGGGGCTGCAGCGCCACCTCAAGGTGCTCGGCATCTTCTGCCGCCTCAAGCACCGCGATGCCAAGCCGCACTATGCCGAGGACCTGCCGCGCTTCTTCCGCTACGCGACGCGCGTGGCGCACCGCTACGGCGAGCTGCGGCCGCTGCTGAAGCTGCTGGAGCCGCTGTCAGGGCCCATGGTGGCCCACGGTCTGACGTTCTGACCGCCCGCGTTCCGGCCGGCCGGGCTGGCTCCTGCGGGCCATGTACCCGCGGGCAGGACAGCGTTGCGGCGGCGCGCGACAATCGGCTTCCTCCAGAACACCCGGCGGCCTGTCGTCGCGCTCGCCCGCGGCGGCGGGCTGTCGTCGCTTCCATGCTCGCCGACCTCGCCGCGCGCCTGCGCCCGACCGCCATCCCCACTTCAGCGCCGCCGCCCGGCCTGGGCGCGTTCTACTGGCACTTCGTGCGCCAGACCAAGGGCCTGTTCGCGACCTTGTTCGTCACCGGGTTGGCGGTGGCGCTGATCGACACCGTGATCCCGCTGTTCATCGGACGCCTGGTGCGGCTGATGGAGTCGGCCGACCGCACCGCGGCGGTGACCGAGGCGCTGCCGATGCTGCTGGGCATGAGCGCGCTGGTGCTGATCGGACGCCCGCTGGCGCTGCTGGCCGACAGCATCGTGCGCAACAACATCGTCGTGCCCGGCGTGACCAGCCTGATCCGCTGGCAGAGCC
>CAZQPN010000179.1:0-6137 GCA_964595215.1 uncultured Rubrivivax sp.
CCAGCACGGTTTCGAAGCCCTTCTTGCCGATCGCCATCAGCGGCGCGGGGAACTGGCCGCCGGCGTTGTTGACCAGGCCGTGGATGCGGCCGTGCGTCGCCACCATCGCCTGCACCCCTACGCGCACCGCATCCTCGTCGCGGATGTCGAAGGCGGTGGTATCGGCGCGGCCGCCATCCTGCGCGATCTCGGCTGTCACGCGCTGCAGTTTTTCCTCGGTGCGGCCGCTGAGGATCACCGTGGCGCCGAGCGCGGCCAGCTCGTGCGCGACGCAGCGGCCGATGCCGCTGCCGCCGCCGGTGACCCAGTGGACCTGGCCGGCGAACAGACCGGGGCGGAAGATGCTGGCGTATCGGTCGGGCATGGCCACGCATTGGAGCCCGGGGTGACGTTAACGTCAATCGGATGACGCATCGGGAATTTCACCGACGGCGCCAGGCATCGTCCGCACCTAGGATGGCCGTCATGTTGGCCCCGCAAACCCGCCGGCGCAGCCCGGCCGCCGTGCGTGCCGCCATCGCCTCGCACCAGGGCGGCGACGGCGACGAGCTCTTCGGCATCACCCAGCTGTGCGCCGAGTTCGGCCTGACGCCGCGCGCGATCCGCTTCTACGAAGACAAGGGGCTGCTGGCGCCGCGCCGCGTCAACGGCGCGCGCGTGTACACGCGGCGCGACCGCGCCCGGCTGGCGCTGATCCAGCGCAGCAAGGCGATCGGCGCGTCGCTGGAGGAGATCCGGCACTACCTCGACCTGTACGGCGCGCACGGCGAGGGCCGGGTGCAGCAGCTGCAGTGGGTGCGGCAGCGGACCGACGCGTCGATCCGCGAGCTCGAGGCCCGGCGCGCGGCGATCGACGCCACGCTGGCTGAGTTGCGGTTGATCAACGCCGACGTGCGCAAGCGCCTGGAGCCACGATGAGCCTGCCGACCTTCCCCTCGCCCTGGATGACCGAGGAGCACCACGCGCTGGCCGACAGCGTGCGGCGGTTCATCGCCGACCGCTGGACGCCGCGTGCCGCCGAGTTCCGTGCCGCCGGGCGCATGGGGCCGGAGGTCTGGCGCGAGGCCGGCGCGAACGGCCTGCTGTGCGTCTCGACGCCGGCCGAGCATGGCGGTGGCGGCGGCGACTTCGGGCACGAGGCGGTGCTGCTGATCGAGCAGTCGCGCGCCAACTGCTCGGGCTGGGGCGGCGGGCTGCATTCGGCGATCGTCGCACCCTACCTGCTGCACTACGGCACCGAAGACCAGAGGCGGCGCTGGCTGCCGAAGATGTGCACCGGCGAGTGGATCACCGCGATCGCGATGACCGAGCCCGGCACCGGCAGCGACCTGCAGGCGATCCGCACGACGGCGCGCCGGGACGGCGACGCCTATGTGCTCAATGGCGCCAAGACCTTCATCACGAACGGGGGTACGGCCAACCTGATCGTCGTCGTCGCGCGCACCGGCGGCGAGGGCGCCAAGGGCGTGTCGCTGCTGGTGCTGGAGACCGAGCGCGACGGCGTGTCGACGCCGGGCTTCCGCCGCGGGCGCGTGCTCGAGAAGGTCGGCCTGAAGGCGCAGGACACGGCCGAACTCTTCTTCGACGACGTGCGCGTGCCTGCGGATCAGCTGCTCGGCGGGGTCGAGGGCCAGGGTTTCGTGCAGCTGATGCAGCAGCTGCCGCAGGAGCGGCTGATCATCGCGCTGCAGGGCGTCGGCGCGATGGAGCGCGCGCTCGACGAGACGCTGGCCTACGTCAAGCAGCGCCGTGCCTTCGGCCGGGTGATCTGGGACTTCCAGAACACGCGCTTCAAGCTTGCCGAGGTGCAGGCCACGGTGCTGGCCGCGCGCGCGTTCGTCGACGCCTGCATGGTGGCGCACCTGGCCGGCCAGCTCGACCCGGCGCGCGCCGCGCTGGCCAAGGCGTGGGTCAGCGAACAGCAGGGCAGGGTCATGGACGAATGCCTGCAGCTGTTCGGCGGTTACGGGTACATGATGGAATACCCGATCGCCGAGCTGTTCGTCGATGCGCGCGTGCAGCGCATCTACGGCGGCACCAACGAGATCATGAAGGAGCTGGCGGCGCGCTCGATGTGAGCGCGATCGCCGCGGGAGCCTGACGATGAAGCCCGACGACTTGCCCGTGGCCGAGCGACTGCAGGCCGCACTGGCGCTGCAGCGCGCGTCCTACCGCGCCCACCCGGTGCCGACGCTGGCCGAGCGGCGTGACGACCTGAAGCGCCTGCAGGCCTTCCTGCGCGACCACGAGCGCGCGCTGTGCGCGGCGGTGAACGACGACTACGGCCACCGCTCGACCCACGAGACGCGGCTGACCGAGATCGCCCCGGCGGTGGACGGCATCACCCATGTGCTGCGTCACCTGAAGGGCTGGATGAAGCCGCAGCGCCGCCACGTCGACTGGCTGAGCTTCCCCGGGGCCAGCAACCGGCTGATCCCGCAGCCGCTCGGCGTGGTCGGCGCCATCGTGCCGTGGAACTTTCCGATCAACCTCAGCTTCGTGCCGCTGACCTACATCTTCGCCGCCGGCAACCGCGCGCTGGTGAAGATGAGCGAGAACTCGCGCCACCTCGCGGCCTTCCTGATCGAGACCGCGCCGGCCTACTTCCCGCCCGAGAAGCTGCAGTTCTTCGACGAGACCGGCGGTGTCGGCGTGGCGTTCTCGCAGCTGCCCTTCGACCACCTGCTGTTCACCGGCTCGGGCACGACCGGCCGCGCGGTGATGGCCGCGGCGGCCGCCAACCTGTGCCCGGTGACGCTGGAGCTCGGCGGCAAGTCGCCCGCCATCGTGCTCGACGACTTCCCGCTGCGCACCGCGGCCGAGCGCATCCTGTTCGTCAAGTGCCTGAACGCCGGCCAGATCTGCACCACCGTCGACCATGTCTGGCTGCCGCGCGCCAAGGTCGACGAGTTCGTCCGGCTGGCGCGCGAGATCGTGCCGGTGCGCTACCCCTCGCTGGACTCGCCGGACTACTCCTCGATCATCGACCGCCGTTCGTTCGACCGCCTGATGTCCGCGCTGGACGAAGCGCGCGAACGAGGCGCCCGCGTCATCCCGCTGCTGCCGGGGCCGCAGGCCGATGCCGCCACGCGCAAGATCGCGCCCCACCTGGTGCTCGATGCGCCGGCCGACACGGCGCTCAGTCGGCGCGAGATCTTCGGCCCCATCCTGCCGGTGCACGGCTACGGCGAGATCGGCGAGGTGATCGACGCCGTCAACGCCGGCGACCGGCCGCTGGCGCTCTACCCCTTCAGCCACGACCGTCGGTCCGTGGAGCACCTGCTGGAGCACGTGATGTCCGGCGGCGTGTCGATCAACGACGCGCTGTTCCACGTGGCGCAGCACGACCTGCCGTTCGGCGGCGTGGGGTCCTCCGGCATGGGCCACTACCACGGCCGCGAGGGCTTCGAGACCTTCTCGAAGCTGCGGCCGGTGTTCCACCAGGCGCGTCTGTCGGCCCTGAAATTCATCGGGCCGCCCTACGGCCGCGTGGCCGACGCGCTGCTGAAGTTCCTGATCAAGTCCAAGTGACGACACCGTGAGATCCGCATGACCGACGCCTACATCTACGACCACGTCCGCACCCCGCGCGGCAAGGGCAAGAAGGACGGCTCGCTGCACCAGGCGAGCCCGGTCTGGCTGCTGCGCACGCTGCTGCAGGCCATGCAGCAACGCAATGCCCTGGACACCGCGCTGGTCGACGACGTCGTGCTGGGCTGCGTGACGCCGCTGGGTGAGCAGGGTGCGGACATCGCGCGCACCGCGGTGCTGGACGCCGAATGGGCGCAGACGGTGGCCGGCGTCACGCACAGCCGCTTCTGTGCCTCCGGCCTGGAGTCGGTGAACCTGGCCGCGGCCAAGGTCAAGAGCGGCTGGGAGGACCTGGTCGTCGGCGGCGGCATCGAGAGCATGAGCCGCTGGCCGATGGGCAGCGATGGCGGTGCCTGGGTGATGGACCCGCGCGTCAACCAGAAGCTCGGTTTCGTGCCCCAGGGCGTGGGGGCCGACCTCATCGCCACGCTCGAAGGCTGGGACCGCGCCGACGTCGACGCCTTCGCGCTGCGCTCGCACCAGCGTGCGGCGGCCGCGCGTGCCGCGGGGTGGTTCGCGAAGTCGATCGTGCCGGTGCACGACATCGCCGGCCTGCCGCTGCTGGCCGAGGACGAGACGATCCGCCCCGACGCCAGCCTCGACAGCCTGCGCGCGCTCAAGCCCAGCTTCGCCGCGATGGGCGCGATGGGCTTCGACGCCACCGCGCTGCGCAGGTACACGACGGTCGAGCGCATCGAGCACGTGCACCATGCCGGCAACTCGTCGGGCATCGTCGACGGCGCGGCGCTGATGCTGGTGGGCTCGCGCGAGGGCGGCGCCAAGGCCGGCCTCGAGCCGCGCGCACGCATCGTCAGCGCCGCGGTGATCGGCTCCGAGCCCACGATCATGCTGACGGGGCCGACGCCGTCGGTGCGCAAGGCGCTGGGCAAGGCCGGCATGCAGGCCTCGGACGTCGACCTGTGGGAGATCAACGAGGCCTTCGCCAGCGTGCCGATGAAGGCCGCGCTCGAGCTCGGGCTGGACCCCGAGCGCGTCAACGTCAACGGCGGCGCGATCGCGATGGGCCACCCGCTGGGCGCCACCGGCTGCATCATTCTGGGCACGCTGCTGGACGAGCTGGAACGGCGCGGCCTGGCCACCGGCTGCGCCACGCTGGGCGTCGGCGGCGGCATGGGCATCGCCACGGTGATCGAGAGGCTGTGACCATGGACCGCGCCATCCACTTCGAACCCGGTGACGACGGCATCCTCGTCGCCACGATGGACCTGCCGGGCCGGCCGATGAACGTCGTCGGCGACACGCTGATGGCCGGCCTCGCCGAACTGGTCGACCGGCTCGCCGACGCGGCCGTGAAGGGCGCGGTGCTGACCTCGGCCAAGGCCGACTTCTGCGCCGGCGGCGACCTGGACCTGATGTTTGCCTGGGCCCGACCGGAGCAGCCCTTCGAGGCCGCGCAGGCCATGAAGACGGTGCTGCGCCGGCTCGAGACACAGGGCAAGCCGGTCGTCGCGGCGATCAACGGCCACGCGCTCGGCGGCGGCCTGGAGCTGGCGCTGGCCTGCCACGCGCGCTTCGCGCTGGACGAGCCCCGGCTCCAGGTCGGCCAGCCCGAGGTCAAGCTCGGCCTGCTGCCCGGCGGTGGCGGCACGCAGCGGCTGCCGCGGCTGCTGGGCATCCAGGCGGCGCTGCCGATCCTGCTCGAGGGCCAGGCGCTGACGCCGCAGAAGGCGCTGGCCATGGGGCTGCTGGCCGGACTGGCCGCCGACCGCGACGCGCTGCGGGCCCAGGCCCGCGCCTGGTGCCTGGCGCACCCGCAGGCGCAGCAGCCCTGGGATGCGCCGCGCTTCCGCTGGCCGGGCGGCGATGCGCGCGCGCCGGCGGTGGCGCAGGTGCTGGCGGTCGCGCCGTCGGTCGCCGCAGCCCGGACCTGGGGCAACTACCCGGCGGTGCAGCACATCATGAGCAGTGTCTTCGAGGGCGGGCTGACCGACTTCGACACCGCCTGCACCATCGAGAGCCGCTACTTCGCCGCCTGCGTCATGTCGCAGGAGAGCAAGAACCTGATCGGCACCCTGTGGTTCCAGCTCAACGCGGTCAGGAAGGGCGCGTCGCGGCCGGCCGCGACGCCGGCGTCCAGGGTCGCGAAGCTCGGCATCCTGGGCGCTGGCATGATGGGCGCCGGCATCGCGCACGTGGCGGCGCAGGCCGGCATCGAGGTCGTGCTGCTCGACACCTCGCAAGCCGCCGCCGAGCACGGCAAGTCGCGTTCACAGGCGCTGCTCGACCGGGCCGTCGACAAGGGCCGGCGCACGGCCGAGCAGCGCGACGCCCAACTGGCACGCATCACGCCGACGACCGACTTCGCGGCCCTGGCCGGCTGCGATCTCGTCATCGAGGCCGTGTTCGAGGACCGCGGCGTCAAGGCCGAGGTGACTCAAAAGGCCGAGGCCATGATCGGTGCCGGCGCCGTCTTCGCGTCCAACACCTCCACGCTGCCGATCACGGGCCTGGCGCGGGCCAGCGTGCGGCCGGCGAACTTCATCGGCCTGCACTTCTTCAGCCCGGTGGACCGCATGCCGCTGGTG
>CAZQPN010000180.1:0-6132 GCA_964595215.1 uncultured Rubrivivax sp.
GGCCCAGTCGGCCGGCGACCAGAACACGGCATCCGAACCCTGCGAGCGCCGGCCCGAGGCCGGGACGTGCGGGTACCAGTTCTGGCTGCAGACGAAGCCCGTCAGGTTGCCGATCAGCGCCCGGTGCGGGATCAGCGCCCCCTTGGGCGCGCCGGTGGTCCCGCTGGTGTAGATCAGCACCGCGGGGTCGTCGGCCGCACTGTCGACGGCCCGTGCCCGCCCCGATGCCGGCGCGATCGCCTCGGCCCAGTCGAGGTCGCCCTGCCCGGCGGCGTCGCCGGCCGCGACGACATGGCGCAGCCCGGGACAGGCGGCACGCGCCGCCCGCAGGTTGGCGATCGCCGACTCGTCGACCATCGCCGCCACCGCCTCGCTGTGGTTCAGCCGGTACTCCAGCGCCTCCGGCCCGAACAGCATGGACAGCGGCATCGCGACCGCGCCGAGCCGGTGCACGGCCAGGTGGGCGACCGCGGTCTCGATGCGCTGCGGCATCACGATGGCCACCCGGTCGCCTCGCCGCACACCGAGCCGCTGCAGCGTCGCCGCCAGCCGCCCGGCGTCGCGCACGAGTTCGGCGTAGGTCGCCGTGGCTTGGCGGCCGTCCTCGTGCTCCCAGCGGATCGCCACCGCGTCGGGCGTGGTGCGCGCCCAGCGCGTGCCGCAGGCCTGGCCGATGTTGAAGCGCGCCGGCACCCGCCACCGGAAGCCGGCATGCAGCTCGGCGTAGCGATCGGTTCGACGGTCCGCGCGGCGGTCGGTCGACATCACGGTCCCTCCCTCAGGCGACCCAACGTGCCCGGGCGCTCAGGCGGCGCCGCCGCGGCCGAAGCGCGCCAGCGCGTCGCCGGTGATGCGGCAGATGCGCCAGTCGGGCAACACCGCCGCACCCATCTTCTCGTAGAAGGCGATCGCGTCCTCGTTCCAGTCGAGCACGCTCCACTCGAAGCGCCCGCAGCCGCGTTCCACCGCCAGCGCGCCCAGGTGCTCGAGCAGGACGCGACCGGTGCCTCGGCCGCGCTGGTCGGGGCGGACGTACAGGTCCTCGAGGTACAGGCCGGGCTGGCCCAGGAAGGTCGAGAAATTGGTGAAGAACAGCGCGAAGCCGACCAGCCCGCCATCGCCCTCGGCGACGACCGCCTCCGCCGCGGGCCGCGGGCCGAACAGGTGGGTGCCGAGCTGCTCGGGCGTGACCCGCACCAGGTGCTCGAGGCGCTCGAACGCCGCGAGCTCGCGGATCAGGCCGACCAGTGCCGGCGCGTCGTCGGCTCGGGCCGGGCGAAGCCGGACGACCGGGGCGTGGTGGACCGGCGAGACGGAAGAAGTGGGCGCTTTCATCGGCCCTCATTGTGCGTCCGGGCGCCTCAAGTCTGGTGTCGAATCGGACGAAACCACCGGCATCGCCGCGCTTCGGCCGCCCGCCAGAGAAGATTCCCATGCACCACATGCCGCTCGAACAGGTCAGACACCGGATTGCCGCTGGCCAACCGCTGCCATTCAACGTCTACCGACCGGACACGACGTTGCTGCTGGCCCGAGGCCAGGTGGTGCATACCCCGCAGCAGGTCGAGAGCCTGTTCGAGCGCGGCAGCCTGGTCGATCTGTACGAGCTGCGTCCGGCCGCTGCCGACCCGTCCACGGCGCCGCGTGCGCATCTGCCGCAGCTCTGGCAGGCATCGATGGAACGCGTCGGTGCGGTGCTCCGGCAGCCGGATGCCAAGACCTTCCGCGGTGCGCTCGAAGAGGCCGCCACGCCGCTGCTCGCACTGATCGACCGTGACCCGGACCTCGCGATCTTCCAGGTGCTGCGCCAGGAGGGCAGCCCCTACACGCAGTACGGCGTCAACCACTCGGTGCACACCGCCATCGTCGCTCGGCTGGTCGCGCAGCGGCTGGGGTGGCCGATCGAGGACATGCAGCGCGCCTTCAAGGCGGCGCTGACGATGAACATCGCGATGCTGGAGCTGCAGGGCCGCCTGGCCGAGCAGACGACGCCGCCGACCGAGGCGCAGCGCAAGCAGATCCACGACCATCCGTCGGCCGGCCGCGCGATGCTCGAGGCCGCCGGCGTCACCGACACCGAGTGGCTGCGCGCCGTGGCCGAGCACCACGAGGAGCGCGACGGCTCGGGTTACCCGACAGGCACGCGCGAGCCGAGCGAACTGGCCACCCTGCTGCACCGCGCCGACGTCTACACGGCCAAGCTCAGCTCGCGCGCCACGCGCGACGCCCAGGCGGCCGACCGGGCCGGGCGCGAGATCTTCATGCAGGACCCGGGCCACCCGGTGTGCGCGGCGCTGGTCAAGGAGTTCGGCGTCTACCCGCCAGGCTGCTTCGTCGAACTGGCCTGCGGCGAGACCGGCGTCGTCATCGCACGAGGCGGCACGGTGATGACGCCGATCGTCGCGGCGATGACCAATGTCTACGGCCATGCGCTGCCCGAGCCCCTGCGTCGCGACACGCGCGAGCCCACCTACGCCATCGTCGGCGTGATCCAGGCACGCAGCATGCGCGCGAAGTTGATGCCGGACAAGCTCGCCACGCTCGTCTACTGAAGCGGGCCGAGGCGCGCCGCTCGGCACCTTGGGCTGTCGCCGGCCGGACAGGCGGCGCGGCTCGGCGGCACTACAGTGCGGTCATGTCGCCCGACACCGCGTCCTACATCCCCCGGCGCGCCTCGCGCAGCCTCCACCTGCCGCTGCGCGGGCAGACCTACCACGTGCTCGAGTGGGGCGACGCGGCGCTGGCCTCGCCACAGCGGCCGACGCTCCTGATGCTGCACGGCTGGATGGACGTCGGCGCCTCGTTCCAGTTCGTCGTCGATGCCCTGGTCGACCTGGAGGGACCGGTGCGCCACGTGCTGGCCGCGGACTGGCGCGGCTTCGGCCTGACGACCGGGCCGGCGGTGGACAGCTACTGGTTCCCCGACTACCTGGGCGACCTCGACGCCCTGCTGGCCACGCTCTCGCCGCAGGCTCCGGTGGACCTGCTCGGCCACAGCATGGGCGGCAACATCGTGATGGCCTATGCCGGCGTGCGCCCGGCACGCGTGCGGCGGCTGATGAACCTCGAGGGCTTCGGTCTGCCGGCCAGCACGCCGACGGACGCGCCGAAGCGACTCGCGCAGTGGCTGGACGAACTGGCCGCCCCCGTCGCGCTGCGCGACTACGCCGATGTCGGCGAGGTCGCGGACCGGCTGCGCCGCAACAACCCGCGGCTGGCCGCCGACAAGGCGGCATGGCTGGCCGCGCAGTGGGCGCGACCGGCGGCCGACGGCCGCTGGCACGTGCGCGGCGACCCGGCGCACAAGCGCACCAACCCCGTGCCCTACCACGCCGAAGAGGCCGTGGAGACCTGGCGCGGCATCGCCGCGCCGCTGCTCTGGGTGGACGGCGCAGACACCGAGATGGAACGCTGGTGGCGCGGCCGCTTCACGCGCGAGGAGTTCGAGCGCCGGCTGGCCGTGGTCGCCGACTGCCGGCGCGTCCGGCTCGACGACGCCGGGCACATGCTGCACCACGACCAGCCCGAGCGGCTGGCGCAGGCGCTGGCGGACTTCCTGGGCTGAGCCGCTGTGGCGGCGGTCACGGCCGCGTGCCCGCGCGCGCCGGCCACTCATGAGAAAATTCGGGGTTTCGCCGACACCGCGACCCCATGGATAACGAACAGATCAACCTCATCGGCACCCGGCTGGCCGACCTCTCAGCGCGCACCGACGCGCTAAGGGGGTATCTTTGACTACGACCGCAAGGCACTGCGGCTGAACGAGGTCAACGCCGCCCTCGAGAACCCGGACATCTGGAACGACCCGAAGCGTGCCCAGGAGCTGGGTCGCGAGAAGCGCCAGCTCCAGACCGTCGTCGAGACGTTGGCCCATCTGGGCACGCAGCTGGCCGACAACGCCGAACTGTACGAGATGTCCAAAGACGAGGGCGACATCGACGCCCTGCAGGCCATCTCCGGTGAGTCCGACAAGCTCGCCGAGTCGGTCGAGGCGCTGGAGTTCCGACGCATGTTCAGCAACCCTGCCGATCCGGGCAACTGCTTCGTCGATATCCAGGCCGGCGCGGGCGGGACCGAGGCCTGCGACTGGGCCCAGATGCTGCTGCGCCAGTACCTGCGCTACTGCGAGCGCAAGGGCTTCAAGGCCGAGGTGCTCGAGGAGAGCGAAGGCGACACCGCCGGCATCCGCAGCGCGACGATCAAGGTCGAGGGCGAGTACGCCTTCGGCCACCTGCGCACCGAGACCGGCGTGCACCGGCTGGTGCGCAAGAGCCCGTTCGACAGCGCCGGCGGACGCCACACCAGCTTCGCGTCGGTCTTCGTCTACCCGGAGGTCGACGACTCGATCGAGATCGAGATCAACCCGGCCGACGTGCGCATCGACACCTTCCGTGCCAGCGGCGCCGGCGGACAGCACATCAACAAGACCGACTCCGCGGTGCGCATGACGCACCTGCCGACCAATATCGTCGTGCAGTGCCAGAACAGCCGCAGCCAGCACAGCAACCGCGACGAGGCATGGGCGATGCTGCGTTCGCGCCTGTTCGAGCACGAGTTGCGCAAGCAGCGCGAAGCGCAGCAGAAGCTCGAGGACAGCAAGACCGACGTCGGCTGGGGTCACCAGATCCGCTCCTACGTGCTGGACCAGAGCCGAATCAAGGACCTGCGCACGGGTGTCGAGATCTCGGCCACCCAGAAGGTGCTCGACGGCGACCTCGACCCCTTCATCACCGCCAGCCTCAAGCAGGGGCTGTGAACAGACGAATGGCCGCTCCAAGGTGCTCACGCCCGAGCGCTTCGAGCGCAAAGGCCACCCCCCGACCGCCGCGCCGCGGCCATCGAAAGAACCATCGCCATGCGTGAAGGCACTGCCCCCCTGGTGCGGCGCGACGACTATGCGCCGCCCGCCTACCGGATCCGCCACGTCGAGCTGAGCTTCGATCTGGACCCGGCCAAGACCATCGTCGCCAGCCGCATGCAGGTCGAGCGCGACCCGTCGCGCGCCGGCACCGACATGCCCGAACCGCTGCGCCTGCACGGCGAAGGCCTGAACCTGCTGCGCGTGCTGGCCGACGGCACCAGCCTGTCGTTCCGGCACGAGGACGGCATGCTCGTCATCGACCAGCCGCCAGCGGCCGAGCGCTTCACGCTCGAGCTGCGCAACACCTGTGCGCCGGAGAAGAACACCGCGCTGTCGGGCCTGTACCTGAGCGGCAGCGGCCTGTTCACGCAGTGCGAGGCCGAGGGTTTCCGCCGCATCACCTACTTCCTCGACCGGCCCGACGTGATGGCGACCTACCGCGTCACGCTGCGCGCCGACCGCAGGAAGTACCCGACGCTGCTGTCCAACGGCAACCTCGTCGAGCAGGGCGAGCTCGACGGCGGGCGCCACTACGCGGTCTGGGAAGACCCGTTCCCCAAGCCCAGCTACCTGTTCGCGCTGGTGGCCGCCGACCTCGTCGCGCGCGAGCAGCGCATCCGCACGCGCGGCGGCAAGGACCACCTGCTGCAGGTCTACGTCAAGCGTGGCGACCTGGGCAAGACCGAGCACGCGATGAACTCGCTCGTGGCCTCGGTGCTGTGGGACGAGGCCCGCTTCGGCCTGCCGCTGGACCTGGAACGCTTCATGATCGTCGCCGTCGACGACTTCAACATGGGCGCGATGGAGAACAAGGGCCTGAACGTCTTCAACACGAAGTACGTCCTGGCCAGCCCCGCGACCGCCACCGACGCCGACTTCGCCGGCATCGAGAGCGTCGTCGGCCACGAGTACTTCCACAACTGGACGGGCAACCGCGTCACCTGCCGCGACTGGTTCCAGCTCTCGCTGAAGGAGGGCCTGACCGTCTTCCGCGACCAGGAGTTCTCGATGGACATGGCCGGCAGCGCGAGCGCGCGGGCGGTCAACCGCATCCAGGACGTGCTGGCACTGCGCCGCGGCCAGTTCGCCGAGGACGCCGGCGCGATGGCGCACCCGGTGCGCCCGGACAGCTACGCGGCGATCGACAACTTCTACACCGCCACCGTCTACGAGAAGGGGGCCGAGGTCGTGCGCATGATGCACACGCTGGTCGGCCGCGAGGGCTTCACGCGCGGCATGGCGCTGTACTTCCAGCGCCACGACGGCCAGGC
>CAZQPN010000181.1:0-6130 GCA_964595215.1 uncultured Rubrivivax sp.
GTGCATGGCGATCAGGCGGCCCAGCACGTGCAGCGCGCCTTCCCAGTCGCAGCGCGGCTCGTGCGGATAGACGGTCGCCGTGTCCAGCACCTTGCCGGTGGTGCTGACCACAGCCACCTTGACGCCGGTGCGGATGCCGGGATCCAGCCCCATCACCGCGCGCGCGCCGGCCGGCGCGGCGAGCAGCAGGTCGCGCAGGTTGTCGGCGAAGACCTTGATCGCGACCGCCTCGGCGCTCTCGCGCAGGCGGCCGAACAGATCGCGCTCCAGGCTCAGGCTCAGCTTGACCTTCCACGCCCAGGCGATGGTCTTGCGGATCAGCGCGTCGCCCGGGCGCTGCGCGTGGCGCCATCCGAGGTGGTGCGCGATGCGGCCCTCGGCCAGCGACACCGGCAGCGTCCCCGCCGGCTGGCCGGCGGCGATCGGCTCGTCCAGCGTCAGCTTCGCATCCAGCCACTCCTGCGTGCGACCGCGGAACACCGCCAGCGCGCGGTGGCTGGGCACGCGGTGGATGGGCTCGTCGTAGTCGAAGTAGTCGCGGAACTTCGCCGCGTCGGGATGCTGTCCGTCCTTGCCAGGCGCCAGGCGGCTCTTCAGCCGCCCCTCGGCCCACAGCCACTCGCGCAGCGACCCGACAAGGACCGCATCTTCGGCCCAGCGTTCGGACAGCAGGTCTCGCACGCCATCGAGCACCGCGTGGGCGTCGGCGAATCCGGCTTCGGCAAGCGCGGGCCAGCCGCCGTCACGCGCCGCCGCGAAGGCCTCGGCCTCGGCCAGCGGCTCGAGCGACGGGTCGGCGAAAAGGCGATCGGCCAGCGGCTCGAGCCCGGCCTCGCGGGCGATCATGCCCTTGGTGCGGCGCCTGGGCTTGAACGGCAGGTACAGGTCCTCCAGCTCCTGCTTCGTCGGTGCGGCCTCGATCGCGGCCTGCAGCCCGGGCGTGAGCTTGCCCTGCTCGGCGATGCTGCGCAGCACCGTGGCGCGGCGCTCCTCGAGCTCCCTCAGGTAGCCCAGGCGCGATTCGAGTTCGCGCAGCTGGATGTCGTCGAGGCCCTCGGTGGCCTCCTTGCGGTAACGGGCGATGAAGGGCACGGTGGCCCCGCCGTCGAGCAGCTCGACGGCGGCGGCGACCTGCGCAGGCCGCACCTTCAGTTCGGCGGCGATCTGTTGCAGGATGTCGGTCACGGAAGATTGGGAGGCAGGCAGTCACGGAAGGCGCGCAGTGTGCCATCGCCAGCGCCCCTCCCCGAACTCCGTCCCATGCACGCCCTAGCCCGCGCCCTCGGGTCCCCCGACACCGACCGTCCCCGCGCCGGCACTGCGACAGCGCCGCGACGGTGACCTACCGCGCCGGCACCCGCGACGTCAGCGGCGCCGGCACGAAATCGGCGACGAAGCGGCAGCCGGCCGGGTCGGCCGGACCCATCTCGCGGCAGCGCTGCGCGATGCCGGCCGGCGTCGGCTTCACGCCGCGCTCGACCCAGGCCAGCAGGGCCTCGAACAGCGGCGGGTAGGTGGGGTCGCCAAGGTAGCTGTGCTCGTTCGAGTCGACGAAGGTCTGCACCAGCCGGTTGCCCTGGCCGGCGGCCACCATGATCTCGCGGAAGCGGTGCTCCAGCTCGACGAAGGCCGTCGCATCGCCGATGCCGTGCGTCGTCAACACCGGCACGCGGATGCGGCCTGTCGGATCGGTGTCGGCCTCGAAGGCCGCGAGCGCCGCCGGGTCGGCCCGGTAGCGTCGCACGCCGGCGTCGACCGCCGCCGCGTCGGCCGAGCCCGTGTAGCGCACACCCTCGTTGCCGAACACCGCACGCCCGCCGGTGCGCCGGGTCGCGATGTCCTGGAAGTGCCAGGTGGCCCAGTTCAGGTGGCCGATCACCGATCGCTCGGGGATGCGCAGGATCTCGACCAGCGTGCGCAGTCGGCGCGCCTGCTCCGGCGTGCGCTGGGCCGCCGGCTTGCGCACGCCCAGACACTCGTCGGCCCGCGCCGCCAGCTCCGGGCGCGTCAGCTTGGCGCCCTCGGGCAGGCCCATCCACAGGGGGTAGTCGGGCTCGCCCGGCGCCGGGTGGTTGCCGCACAGGTGCTGATAGACGACGCGCAGGTCGAGCCGGAAGTCGTACGAGGCCCGTCCGGCGAGCACGCCGCTCGTCAGCAGCACGCCATCCCACGAGCGCGGGAACATCTCGGCCGCCTTGGCCGCCACCATGCCGCCCCAGGACTGACCGTGCAGCAGCGTCACGCGCGGCTTGGCCACGTGCTGCACGAAGATGCGCCGCACGCGCTCGGTGTCTTCGGCCGCGCTGCGCACCGCCACGCCACCCTGGCGAAACACCGACCCGGCCCAGGCGTGACCCTCGCGCACCGTGATCGACCAGCGCTTGATGTCGGCGTCGGCGCGCGCCGGCGACGGCTCGCCCAGTGTCGGCCCGCCGTGCGCGTGCACGACCAGCACCCCGCTCCACTGCGCCGGCATCACGATCAGGACGTGCGCCTGTGCCGAATCTTGGCCGCGCAGGCAGCGCGCGCCGGCGGGCACGTCCGGCGGGCAAGCAACTGCGGTGGGGGCGGGTTCGGGGGGATCGGAAGGCGGCAGCAGCGAGGCACAGCCGGCGAGCGCCAGCAAGGACAGGGCCGCCACCACGCGCGACGCGACGCGGACCGCAATGGCAGCGCAGCCCGCGTCGATCATGCCCCCGGCGTTCGACGCCGACACCAGACCTTCATGCACTGGAAGTGTCATTGCTCGTTCCCTCCTCACTGCGCGCGGCAAACCATGGCCGCGCCCGACCCTGGCGCGGAGCGCAGGCAGGGCCGGCGTTCGATCGCGTGGCCGCTGGACGCCAGTTGCCCGGCCGCCACGCGCTGCAGCGCCAGCGCGGCGCGCGGCGCGATGCCGAGGTCAGACGCGGCGCGCTCGTTGGCGCCGAACGAGCTCGGGTCGACCCCGGTCAGCGCGCCGAACATCACGAGCGCGCTCAGGTAGCTGCCGTGCACGCTGGAGTGGAACTGGTCCTCGGCCCACCAGAGGTCGACCTGGCGCGGCGTCGGCTCGTAGGGGTTGCGCATTGCCACGCCATCCCGCACCGCGCGCAGGAAGGCCTCGCCCACCGGCACCACGCCGGCGATCCGGCCATTGCGCAGCGCCGCCTCGGCATAAGCCTGGCGCAGGTCCTCGGTCATGGTCTCCAGCGGCTCACCGACGTAGGGCCCGCCCGCGGGATAGGTCAGGTCGGGCCGGGCCCAGGTCTGGTAGAGGTAGATCGACGCCAGCGGGTTGGCGTTCGGGTTGGCCGGGATGCTCCGCAGCGCGTTGGTGCCGCCCAGGTAGAGGTCGCGCTCGCGGTAGCTGTGCGCATCGCCGACGTGGATGATGCGTTCGAGCTTGTCGACGTAGGCGCTGAACTGCCCGAAGTTGCCGCCGGCGCGCTCGATCGCCTCGGTGCTGTTGCCCTGCAGCACGACGACGTCCCAGGGCTCGGACATGATGTTGGCGCGCAGGTCCCAGCCGGCGGGATTGGTGTTGAGCACGTGGCCACGCAGCGTCGCGCCGCCGCGCAGGGAGTGCTTGACCTCGAACGCCAGCCCGGCCTGGTCGGCCAGTGCCTTGAAGATGCCGGGCACGCCGCCCCAGGGCTGCGGCAGTGCCGGGTCGCTGCCCAGCGGCTTGTCGATCGCGTTCTGCGCGTTGAGATCGGTGACGGCGTCGACGTTGTACTGCAGCGCCGGCGGCCGGGTGTAGGTGAAGCTGTTGCCGACGAACAGGACGCGGACCGGCTCGGCGGCCATCGCCACGCCGGCGGCGAGCATCAGCACCATGGCCGACAGGGCGCGGGGCAGTCGGGATGTCATGTCTGTCTCCTCGTTGGTGGTGTGGCGCGAGGGTAGGCAGGCGTCGACTGCAGGTCAAATATACTCATCTGCCTTCTTCCATACGATCGTCATATGGCTGACCGTCGGCCCGCGCCGCGGCCGGCGCCGACATGGACCTGCGCCAGCTCCGCTACTTCCTCGCCGTCGCCGACGCCGGCCAGATGACGGCCGCCGCTGCCACGCTGGCGATCCAGCAGCCGCCGCTGAGCCAGCAGATCCGCGCACTGGAGGATCGGATCGGGCTGCGCCTGTTCGACCGCCACCCGAAAGGCGTGTCGCTGACCGACGCCGGACGCGACTTCGAGCCCGAGGCGCGCCGCCTGGTCGCCGCCTTCGACGCCTTCGAGTGCCGCGTACGATCGGTCGCGCGCGGCGAGCAAGGCCTGCTGCAGCTGGGCTTCACCAGCTCGGCGGCGGCACACGGCTTCACTCCGCGCGCGCTGCGCGCCTGCCGCCAGCGCCATCCGGGCATCGACTGGACGGTCGACGAGCGCAACGCCGCCGAGGTGACCGAGGCGGTGGCCGACGGCCGGCTGCACTGCGGGCTGGTGCGCGAGCCGGTGGCGTGGCCGGAGGGCGTGGTGCAACAGCCGCTGCTGAAGGAGCCGGTCGTCGTCGCGCTGCCGCCGGACCACGCGCTGGCCCACCAGGTTCGCATCGCGCCGGAGGATTTCCACGACCTGCCACTGATCCTCGTGCGCCGCCCCGGCGCGCCCGGCCTGTACGGCAACCTGCTCGCGCTGTGCCACGCGCACGGTGCGGTGCCGCGCGTGGTGGCCGAGGTCGAGCGCATGATGAGCAACCTCAACCTGGTCGCCGCCGGCGTCGGCGTGTCGGTGGTGCCCGCGTCGATGCAGCACGTGCACCGCGACGTCGTCGCCTACCGGCCGCTGGCGCGCAGCGCGCGGCTGCACGCGCCGCTGACGCTGCTGTACCGCGCCGACCGCATGCAGGGGGCGCTGAGGACCTTCATCGACCTGGTCCTGGCGCTGGCGGCGGACGAGGCGGCGCACAAGGTGGCCAGAAGAGCGACCCCTAAAGCGGCAGAGGGAGCGCCCACCGGGACTGCCGACAGACGCCGGAGGCGCGCATGACACAGATTGCGGGCCGCCGGAGGCACGCATGATGCCGACCTGTCGCCGCGGCCGCCGGCGGTTGCTTGGCACCCTGTGCACTGCCGTGGCGGGGTCGGCCTGGATGTCGGCGAGCGCCGACGACGGCGCCGACGGGCCGCCGCCGCGCATCCGGCTGGTCGTCGCCTACCCGGTCGGCGGCCTGAGCAGCGAGGTGGCGCGGGCGCTGGGCGAGGCGCTGGCCGGCGTGTTGTCGATTCCGGTCGTGCTCGATCACCGTCCCGGCGCCGGCGGCACGCTGGCGATCGACGCCGTCGCCAAGGCCGACGCCGACGGTAGCGTGCTGGGCTTCTCCGCCATCACCCCGCTGACACTGGCCCCGCTGATGGGCCGCGTGCCCTACGACGCCGAGCGCGACCTCGCGCCCGTGTTGGCCGTGATGCGCACGCCGGTGCTGATCGTCGGCACGCCCGCGCTGCCGGTCGGCGACATGGCGGCAATGCTCGCCTGGGCGCGGGCGTCGACGGCCGGCGTGCGCTGGGCCAGTTCGGGCGTGGGCACGACCGGGCACATGGTGATCGAGCGGGTGGCGCGCGCGGCCGGCATCCGGGTCACGCACGTGCCCTACAGCGGCGGCGGCCAGCAGCTGTCGGACGCGATCGGCGGCCAGTTCGAGCTGCTGTCGACGAACGCCGCACCGACACCGCTGCGGTACGTGCGCCACGGCCGGCTGGTGCCGCTGGCGGTGACCGGGCCGCGCCGGCTGCCGGGGCTGCCGACAGTCCCGACGCTGATCGAGCTCGGGCTGGCGCAGGCCGATCTCGTGTCCACCTTCGGCGTCTTCGCCCCCGCCGGCCTTCGCCCAGCGCGCATGGCGCGCCTGAACGCAGCGCTTGCGGAGGCGCTGCGCGCCTCGGGCCTGCAGGCGACGCTGGCGGCGGCCGACAACGAGGTGCTCGGCGGCACGCCGCAGGACTTTTCGCGCCTGATCGCTGAAGACCGCGCCGCGCACCGCGCCTGGCTGACCGGCCGGCTTTGACGCGCGCGTGGCGCCCGCGGCAGTGCCGACCGGGGCCGGCCGGCCAGGATACGTCCGTGGCGGGCTGCGACCGGCCGCGGCGGCGCTCAGGTCGTGGCGGCGTCCCGCGGGTCGCGCGCGGTGGGGGGCGGCGGCGCGTCGTCGC
>CAZQPN010000182.1:0-6107 GCA_964595215.1 uncultured Rubrivivax sp.
CGGCGGCGCTGGCCGTCGACGCCGCCGGCGCCCCGGCGGCTGCCGTGCGGCCGCTGGCCGAGCAGGTGGCCGCGCTCGAGCGGCAGGCGATCGCCGCTGCGCTGCACCAGGCCGGGGGCAACCGCGCGCGGGCGGCACGTCTGCTCGGCATGCCGCGCTCCGTGCTCTACGAACGATTGGCCCGCTGGCCGGAGATCGCCCCCCGATGACGACCCCCACCCCCCTCGTGCTCGTGCACGGCGCCTGGGCCGGCGCCTGGGCCTGGCAGCGCGTGCGCGCGCCGCTCGCCGAAGGCGGCCGCGCGGTGCACGCGGTCACGCTGACCGGCTGCGGCGAGCGGCGCCACCTGCTGCGTCGCGACATCACGCTGCAGACCCATGTCGCCGACGTCGTCGGACGGGTCGAGGCGGAGGAGCTCGACGAGGTCGTGCTCGTCGGCCACAGCTACGCCGGCATGGTGATCACCGGCGCGGCCGACGCGCTGATCGCGCGCGGCATCGCGCATGTGCGCCAGCTGGTCTACGTCGACGCGATGGTGCTGCTGCCCGGCGAGTGCTGGGGCGGCCGGCACGACGAAGCGACGCGGACCACGCGCCTGGCGGCGGCCGCCGCCACCGGGCTGAACGTGCTGCCGCCGCCCGACCCGTCCGGCTTCGGCCTCGTCGGCGCCGACCGCGACTGGCTGCAGCGGCGCCAGGGGCCGCACCCCTTCGGCGCCTACCTCGAGCCGCTGCACTTCGACGCCGTGCGCTGGGCGGCGCTGCCGCGTGCCTTCATCGACTGCGTGTCGCCGGCCTACCCGACGATCGCGCCGACGCGCCAGCGCGTGCGCGACAGCCCGGGCTTTCGTGTCGTCGAAATGGCCACCGGGCACTACCCGCAGATCCAGGCGCCGGCCGACTTCGTGCGCGTGCTGCGCGACCTGCTGGTTGCTTGAGTTCGCTGCGGCTCGCCCGATCGATCTCGCGTCGCCCTGAGCGTCCTGCGGGCCGACGTCGGAAGCGACGGCCCACCCCGGCCGGGCACCGGCGGAGGGGCGCGCGCCGCCGCAGGCTGCGCGCTGGCTGTCCTCGCTCCTGAGCAACGACCGGCGCCTGGCCGAGATCTGCGCGGCCGGCGGCGGCGTGCGCTTTCGTCAAGCTGATCGCGGGCCGGATCGACGCCAGATCAACGGCCTGGCGGCGACCGCCCTTTCCGGCTCCGTCGCCGGGCCGCAGGGTCGGCCGCGGGACGTGCGGCTGACGGTGGTCAGCGGGCCGGGCGGGCGGAACGACCTGCTGATCCACGCGGCGCGCGACGCCGCCGCGCTGCCGCCGGCCGTGGCGTGCCCGGCTGGCCGCGCGCGTGACGAGGCGGCCATCGAGGCCGCCTGGGACGGCGCGATTTCGTAACACATGTGCGTCGACGTGTCGGTGGCTGCCCGCGCCGGACGATCCCGGGCCGAGCGTGCCGGTCCGGCGATGCCATCGAATCGTTCACGCGTGCGCCGGCGCGGCCGACACAGATGCACACATCCGGCCGGGAACGGTCCCTAGACTCGCCTGCACGGGGATGTCCCCCGATGTTCCCTTCCCGTCCGACACGAAAGGCCGCCTGCCATGCGACGCACGCGAATCATCCCGATCCTGGCCGCGCTCGGCGCCGGTGCCATCGTCGCCGCCTGTGGTGGCGGGGGCAGCAGCGGCACCGACGCCGAGGCGCTCGGCGTCATGCGCCTGGCGCTGACCGACGCCCCGGCGTGCGGCTATGAAAACGCCTACGTCACCGTGGATCGCGTGCGCGTGCACCGCAGCGCCGACGCCGGCGACGCCGACGGCGGCTGGTCCGAGGTCGTGCTGGATCCACCGCAGCGTGTCGACCTGCTGACGCTGACCAACGGCACGCTGCGGCCGCTCGGGCAGGTGGAGCTGCCGGCCGGCACCTACACCCAGATGCGGCTGGTGCTGGCGCCGAACACGCCGGCCGACCCGCTGGCCAACGCCGTCGTGCCGATCGGCGGCGCGCCGATCGCGCTGACGACGCCCAGTGGCCAGCAGAGCGGGCTGAAGATGAACGTCGGCCTGGAGGTGCCGGCCGGGCAGGTGGCCGACTTCGCGATCGACTTCGACGCCTGCCGGTCCTTCGTCACGGCCGGCAACTCCGGCCGCGTGCTGCTCAAGCCGGTGCTGAGCGTGATCCCGCTGCTGGCCGCTGCGCCCGGCCAGCGCGTGATCGGCTATCTGGACCCGTCGCTCGCGCTGCCGACGACGCGCATCTCGCTGCAGCTCGACGGCGTGCCTGTGCGGTCGACGCCGCCGGCCGACGACGGCCGCTTCGAGCTCTACCCGGTGCCAGCCGGCGATTACGACCTCGTGATCGGCGCCGACGGCCGCGTGGCGGCGGTGATGACCGGCGTGCCGGTGACCGACGCCGCGCCGACGATGGTCGGCAGCCCACAGCTTCGGCTCGCCGCGCCGCCCTCGACCGGCGAGGCGATGGTCTCCGGCCTCGTCACCGTCGACGGCAGCGCGGTCGCCACCGAGGCAGAGCTGCGTGCGTTGCAGGTCCTGAGCGACGGCCGGCGCATCGAGATCGGCCAGACCACGGCCGACGCCGACCACGGCGGCTACGTGCTGACGCTGCCGACCGACGCGCCGGTGCGCAGCGCCTACGTGGCCGGCGCGACGGCGATCGACGCCATGCCCGATGCCTCGGCGGCGGGGCAGGTGCGGCTGCAGGCGGCCGCGCCCGGCTTCGCGGCGCAGGAGCGCGACCTGTCGCCGCTGGGCGCGGGTCCGCGCATCGAGGACTTCGCGTTCCCGGCGCCCTGAGCGACTCTCCGCGGCCAGGGTGGGTTCGCCCATGACCGGAGTCCGGACGCCTCGGTTGTCTGAAAACCGTGCACGCGCGGCTACGAGTGTCCTGATTTCGGACCGGTCACCTGGGCGGTGCGATCGGAATCGAGGGTTTGCACGGATCTGGTGCGCCTGGTACGGCGATTGCACTGTCTTCGTACCCATTGCCTCGGAGATGCCTGCATGAAGCGCCGCCACACCCTTGCCCTTGCCGCTGCTGCGGCCCTCGCTCTGCCGCTGGTCGCCCAGGCTGCGGACGAGGTCAAGATCGCGATCATCGTCAGCAAGACCGGGCCGCTGGAGGCCTATGCCAAGCAGACGCTCACCGGCTTCGCGATGGGCCTGGAGTACGCCACCGGCGGCACGATGACGGTGGCGGGCAAGAAGATCACCGTGATCGAGAAGGACGACCAGGGCAAGCCCGACGTCGGCAAGGCCGCGCTCGCCGCCGCCTACGCCGACGACAAGGTCGACCTCGCGGTGGGGCCGGTGGCCAGCCCGGTGGCGCTGGCGATGCTGCCGGTGGCCGAGGAGTACAAGAAGATCCTGCTGGTCGAGCCCGCGGTGGCCGACTCGATCACCGGCGACAAGTGGAACAAGTACATCTTCCGCACCGGCCGCAACAGCAGCCAGGACGCCGCCGCCAACGCCGCCGCACTGGACAAGGAAGGCAACGTGATCGCCGTGCTGGCGAACGACAACGCCTTCGGCCGCGACGGCGTGAAGGCCGCCAAGGAGTTCACCAAGAAGGCCAAGATCGTCCACGAGGAATACCTGCCCGTGGGCACGACCGACTTCACCGCCGGCCTGCAGCGCATCATCGACCGCCTGAAGGACCAGCCGGGCAACAAGTACCTGTCGGTCGGCTGGTCGGGCGCGCCGACGCCGTTCCCGAAGATCGCCGACCTCGAGCTCGAGAAGCGCTACGGCATCAAGCTCGCCACCGGCGGCAACATCCTGCCGGCGATGGTGGCCTACAAGAACTTCCCCGGCATGGAAGGCGCGCTGTACTACTACTTCGGCATCCCGAAGAACCCGGTCAACGAGTGGCTGGTGGCCAACCACTACCAGCGCTTCAAGAGCCCGCCCGACTTCTTCACCGCCGGCGGCATGAGCGCCGCGATCGCGGTGGTCACTGCGCTGAAGAAGACAAACGGCGACACCGGCACCAACAAGTTGATCGCGGCGATGGAAGGCATGTCCTTCGAGACGCCCAAGGGCACGATGACCTTCCGCAAGGAGGACCATCAGGCGATGCAGGACATGTTCCACTTCCGCATCAAGAACGACCCGGCGTTCGCCTGGGGCGTGCCCGAGCTGGTGCGCGTGATCCCGGCCGCGGAGCTGGCCATCCCGATCCGCAACAAGCGCTGACGCGCTGAACCTTGCGCGCCCCCTGCCCCCTCCGGGAGGGGGTTCCAGCCAGATGGACGAAGCCCGGCCTTGCGGCCGGACTGTTGAAGCCCAGCCTTGCAGCCGGGCGTGGATGCCTCATGCTCGAGACGGTTGACTTGACGATCCGGTTCGGCGGCCACGTGGCCGTCGACCGGGTGTCGTGCCGCTTCGAGCCGGGCACGCTGACGGCCATCGTCGGGCCCAACGGCGCCGGCAAGACGACCTACTTCAACCTCATCAGCGGCCAGCTGCCGGCGAGCGAAGGACGCGTGCTGCTCGACGGCCAGGACCTGACGGCGCTGCCGGCGCCGACGCGCACGCGCCGCGGGCTGGGCCGCGCCTTCCAGCTCACCCAGCTGTTCCCCAACCTGACGGTGCTGGAGAACGTGCGGCTGGCGGTGCAGGCGCGCTGCGGCGGCGGGCTGGACCTGCTGCGCGTGTGGCTGGACCGCCGGGCCTGGATCGCCGAGGCGCGTGATCTGCTCGCGCAGGTGCAGCTCGGCGACAAGGCCGACGCCCACGCCGCCGCGCTGCCGCACGGCGACCAGCGCAAGCTCGAGGTGGCGCTGCTGATGGCGCTCGACCCCAAGGTCTACATGTTCGACGAGCCGACCGCCGGCATGAGCGTCGACGACGTGCCGGTGATCCTGGACCTGATACGCGCGTTGAAGGCGAAGCGCGACCGCACCATCCTGCTCGTCGAGCACAAGATGGACGTCGTGCGTGAGCTCTCGGACCGCATCGTCGTGCTGCACAACGGCCAGCTCGTCGCCGACGGCGAGCCAGCGGCCGTGATCGCGTCGCCGGTCGTGCAGCAGGCCTACCTCGGTGTCGTGCCGGAAGAGGCCGAGACATGAGTGCGGTGCTCCAGCTCTCCGGCGTGCACACGCACATCGGCGCGTACCACATCCTGCACGGCGTCGACCTTGAGGTTCCCGAGGGCCAGGTCACGGTGCTGCTCGGGCGCAACGGCGCCGGCAAGACGACGACGCTGCGCACCATCATGGGACTGCACGCGGCCAGCCGGGGCGAGATCCGCTTCCGCGGCGATCCCATCCACGGCCAGCCGACGCCGGACATCGCGCAGCACGGAATCGCCTACGTGCCCGAGACCATGGGCATCTTCACCGACCTGACGGTGCAGGAGAACATGGTGCTGGCGGCGCGCGCGGCGCGCCACGCGGGCGAGTTCGACGCCCAGCGGCTGGACTGGATCTTCGGCCTGTTCCCGGCGCTGAAGAAGTTCTGGCTCTACCCGGCCGGCAAGCTCAGCGGCGGCCAGAAGCAGATGCTGGCGGTGGCGCGCGCGATCGTCGAGCCCAGGCAGCTCATCCTGATCGACGAGCCGAGCAAGGGCCTGGCGCCATCGATCATCCAGAACCTGATCGGCGCGCTGCGCGAGCTGAAGTCGCAGCAGACCACCATCCTGCTCGTCGAGCAGAACTTCCAGATGGCCCGCGCGCTGGGCGACACGGTGGCCGTGATGGACGACGGCCGCGTCGTGCACCGCGGCGCGATGGCCGAGCTGGCCGAGAACGAAACCCTGCAGCAGCGCCTGCTCGGGCTGTCGCTGGGAGCGCATCAGTGAACACCGCCGTGACCACCGCCGAGCCCGCGGCCGAGGCCATTCCCCGCCGCAGCTTCGACTGGAAGCCGGTGCTGCTGCTGCTGGCGGTGGTGGCGCTGGCGGTGCCGGCGATCGGCAGCACCAGCAGCTGGATCACGCTGACCTTCGCCGGCCTCGCGATGGGGCTGATCATCTTCGTCATCGCCTCCGGGCTGACGCTGATCTTCGGCCTGATGGACGTGCTGAACTTCGGCCACGGCGTGTTCATCGCGCTCGGCGCCTTCGTCGCCACCAGCGTGATGGGCTGGGGC
>CAZQPN010000183.1:0-6096 GCA_964595215.1 uncultured Rubrivivax sp.
ACGACCACATCAAGTCCATCTACAAGAAGCTCAACGTCTCCAGCCGCGCCGAGGCGGCCGTGCTGGCGAGCAAGCAGGGGCTCGTCTAGCGCGAGAGCCGGTGCGCCGCCATGCCCATCGCGAATCCGTCCGGCAACGCGGCAACGGCCGAGGAGAGCGACGTCCAGGGCGTGCCGCCGCAGCGGGCGGCCGTACCGGCGGCGGCCGCCGTCCGGCGCTGGCTGGTGGCGCTGGCCGCGCTCGGCGGCGTCGCCTTGCTGCTGCTGGCGCATTGGCTGGCGCAGGCACCGACGATCGACGCGCGCTGGCAGGCCGAGCCCGATGGCTCGCTGCGCCTGGCGTCGAGTGACGATCCGACGCTGGCACCCCACACCGGCCGGCGGCTGCTCGGCCTGACGGGCGCCGGGCAGGCACCGGTGATCGACGCCTGGCTCCTGCTGGCCGAACCGCGCTGGACCCCCCACGGCGAGCGCCGTTCGCAGCTGGTCGCCGCGCGTCAG
Organism: uncultured Rubrivivax sp.; assembly: GCA_964595215.1. Taxonomy (GTDB): domain Bacteria; phylum Pseudomonadota; class Gammaproteobacteria; order Burkholderiales; family Burkholderiaceae_C; genus Rubrivivax. The sequence goes on from CAZQPN010000183.1 coordinate 501, forward strand.
TCGCTCGACGCCGCGCTGCGGGCGCGCGAAGTCGAACTGCACTTCGACAACGGTGTCACGGTGTTGGTCAGGCCGATCTCGCTCGGCTGGGGCGGGCCCGGGGTCATGTTCTGGCTGCTCTCGTTGCCTGCGCTGCTGCTGGCGCTGCTGGGCCTGCGCGTGTGGCGCACGCTGCCGCACGCGCACACCGCGCTGTTCGCGCTGATGACGCTGGCGCAAGCCGTCACGCTCGTCTGGCTGGGTGTCGACCTCGTGCGCGACCTGACCGCCCTGCCCGCGTGGCTCGCCGACGACCTGGCCTGGCGGCTGGCCCCCGACCTCGCGCTCGCTGCCGCGGCGGTGCACCTGTTCGCGGTCCATCCGGTGCGCCTGCGCGAGGCGCCGGCCATCGCAGTCGCGGCATGGACGGTGGCCGGCACCAGCCTGCTCGTGGTCACCCTCGGCACCGAGGCCGGCTGGTGGATCGGCCAGGGCAGCGTGTTCCTGTTGGCGGCCGTGTCCATGGCGGTGCTGCGCCGATCGCACCGGCAGCTGAGGCACCCGTTCTCCGCCGTCCTGCGCCGCCTGGCCTGGGTCGTCATCGGTGGCCTCGTGGCGATGCAGGCGGCGGTGATCGCGGCAGCCGGCATGCCGGTCCCGCCGCACGCTGTCATCGAGACCGTGGTGCTGATCTGGGCCCTCTTCCTGGCCTCGCTGCTGGCCTGGGTGCCCTTTCTCTCGCGCGGACGGCAACTGCTGCCCGAGTTCGCCGTGGTGGGCGGGCTGGGTGCGATCGCCGCCTCGCTTCACCTGTTGCTGCTCGCCAGCCTGCGACTCGATCCGGTCACGTCGGTGGCACTCGCCGTCGGCACGTCACTGACCCTGTATGCGGCAGCGCGACGCTGGCTGCTGCGTCCGCTCGGAGGCCGCGGCCTGCTGTCCACCGAACGCGCGTTCGAGCAGCTCTACGACGTGGCAAGGGAGCTGGCCGAGCACCCGCAGCGTCATGTGGCGCTGCTGGTGCGGCTGCTGACGCAGCTGTTCGACCCCCTCGAGGTGCGTCGCGTCGCCGACGATGCGCACGCCGCGCGCGTGCTCGACGATGGCGCCTCGCTGGCCGTGCCCGTGCGCAATGCCGACGAACGGCAGGAGCCGACCGGCATGTCCGTCGTGCTGCGCTTCGCGCGCCAGGGCGAGCGCCTGTTCACGCGCGAGGATGCGCGCCTGGCCGACCGCATCGCGGAGCAGCTGCGCCGCGTCGCCGCCTACGACCGTGCGGTCGAGCGCGGCCGCAGCGAGGAGCGACTGCGCATCGCGCAGGACCTGCACGACGACATCGGCGCCCGGCTGCTGACGCTGATGTACCAGGCGCAGGACCCCGAGGTCGAGTCCTACCTGCGCCACACGCTGCAGGACCTGAAGACACTCACGCGCGGCCTGGCCGCTCGTGAGCACCGGCTGTCGCACGCGGCGGGGGAATGGAAGGCGGACCTGCAGCACCGGCTGGCGACCGCGCATGTCGACCTGTCTTGGTCGTTCGACGTCGACGCCGACCGCGTGCTGTCGATGGGCCAGTGGTCAGCCCTGACACGCATCCTGCGCGAGCTGGCGAGCAACGCGATGGCCCACGGCCAGGCGACGCGGCTCGAGGTCTGCGCGACTCTCACGGCCGGGACGCTGTGCCTGCGCGTCGCCGACGACGGCATCGGTCGTGCCCCCGACACCTGGTCTCACGGGCTCGGGCTCGGGGGCGTGCGCAAGCGCGTCAAGCAGCTCGGCGGCACCGTGCAGTGGCGCGAGGCCAGCCCGCAGGGGATCGTGTGCGATGTACGCCTCCAGCTGACAGCGCCGGATTGACGGGGGGCGCGCACCGCTGCGGCCAACCGCGGGGCACCGCCGCGCGGCGGCGCGCGACCGGCAGGTCAGCGCCAGCGGCGAACGAGATCGGTGCCGTGGATGGCGCCCGAGGCCGCCAGGCAGGCGAGGATCCACAGGCCTGCCCAGCCCGCCAACGCGCCGCGCAACGCCAGCATCAGGCACAGCCCGGACAGCAGGTTGGGCAGCCACTCGGCCGGCGCGGGCCCGCTGCCGCGGCGCCGCCGCCACAGCCACAGCGCGACGCCTTCGGCCACGGTCAGCGCGATGATCACGTCGACCCACAGCGGTCCGATCGACCACGCCGGCAGGCCGCCGCTCACTCGGTGGGGGCCCTGATCGCGACGGGAGGCACGGGGGTCCTCACACCCGCGCCAGCCCCAGCAGGTGCGCCATGTCCTTGAAGAAGATGCGCACGTGGGCGATCGGCTTGCGCCGCACCAGGCGCTTGTTCATGTAGGCGTCGAAGGTCAGCTGCTGCACGTCGCGGTCCTCGCAGATTTTCACGAAGCGCTCGCGCCGACGGTCGCTCGAGTACCAGAAGCGCTGCATCATGCCGAGCACCCAGAAAACCCGCCCGTGCTCGCGCATGAAGCGCTTGCGCGCCTGCGCCAGCGCCGCGCCGTCCGCGCCCTGAAGGCAGGCCTGCACGGCCTCGGCGGCCAGCCGGCCGCCCAGCATGGCGTAATAGATCCCCTCGCCGGACGACGGCGCGACGACGCCGGCGGCATCGCCGGCGAGCACGACGTCGCGACCGTTGTCCCAACGCTTCAGCGGCTTCATCGGCAGCGGCGCACCCTCGCGCCGCAGCACCTCGGCGCCCTCCAGCCCCGCCGCCTGGCGCAACGCACCGACGGCGCTGCGCAGCGAGAAGCCCTTGTCCGCACTGCCGGTGCCGACGCTCAGCGTGCCGCCGTGAGGAAACACCCAGCCGTAGAAGTCGGGCGACAACGTGCCACGGTAGTAGACATCGCAACGGCTGCCATCGTAGCCGTCGGGCCGGGCCTCCGGCACGCGCAGGATCTCGTGGTACGCGAAGACGCAGCGCGGCGCCTCGCCGCCCGGCACGGCCTGGCGAGCCACCTCGGACCGCGCGCCGTCGGCGCCGATGACGCAGCGGGCCCGCACCGAGCCCCCCGGGTGGTCGGCACCTCGTGCGCCGAAGTGCACGCGCGCGACACCATCGTCGTCGCGGGACAGGCGCTCGAAGACGCCGCGTCGTCGCTCGGCCCCGGCCACGCGGGCACGCTCGCGCAGCCATTCGTCGAAGACGTCGCGGTCGACCATGCCGACGAAGCCGCCCTCGATCGGGATGTCGACGCGATGGTCGCGTGGCGAGACCATGCGCGCCGCCGTCGCGCGCGCGACCAGCAGCGACTCCGGGATGTCGAAGTCCCGCATCAGCCGCGGCGGAATCGCACCGCCGCAAGGTTTGATGCGGCCGTCGCGGTCGAGCATCAGGACGCGCCTTCCAAGGCGTGCGAGGTCGTTTGCGGCGGTGGCGCCGGCCGGCCCGCCGCCGACGACGACGGCGTCCCAGGTGGCTTCCTCGTGACTCATGTCGTCCTCCTGCGTGCCAGCCCCCAGGCCGGCGTGTGTGTGCGTCGGGGCAGTGCCAGGCCGAGCGCCAGGGCGGCGGCGACCACGAACAGCGCCGCCTCGATCGTGAAGACGGCCGCGTAGGCCGGCGCGGCGTGGCCCAGCCAGGCCCGGGTGACGTCGCTGCCAACGGCGCCAGCGAGCCCGCCGAGCGCGAAGGCCATCGCCTGCGCGGCGCCCCACAGGCCCATGCGCACGCCTTCGCGCGCGCCGCCCCCCTCGCCGGCCATGCGCATCATCGAGCCGATGGCGGCGATGGAGAACGCGCCGTTGGCTACGCCGAGCGTCGCCGCGACCGGCCGCACGCCGGACTCCCACCCGACCAGCCCGGTGCCCGCGAGCGCGACCAGCGCGGCGCCGGAGGCCAGGCAGCCACCGACGCACCAGGCGCGCATCGATCCCCAGCCCAGCCGCCCGGCCGCCGCGACCAGCAGCATGCCTGCCAGCACGCCGCCGTGCTGCGCGCCCGACAGGGCGGTCGTCTGCCCTGGCGTCCAACCGAACACGACGCCGACGAAGGGCTCGAGGATCAGGTCCTGGGCGCTGAAGGCCAGCATGGCCACGAAGACGAAGACGGTGAAGCGGCGCGCCGCGGCATCCGCCCAGGTCTCGGCCAGCGCCTGCCGGAAGGACGCCGCCGGCGCCGCAGCGCACGCGGTCGCGATATCCGCCGTGGCGACAGCGCGGCCCGCCGCCGGCCCTTCGAGCCCCCACAGCGCGAGCACGCTGACGACCAGCGCGCCGAGCGCCACGCCACTGGTCACCACGAGCAGCCGCGCCGGCGTGTAAGGGTCCAGCAACTGGCCGACGACCGTGGCGGTGACCGCGAAGCCGGCGATCATCATCACCCACACCAGGGTCGCCGCCGGCGCGCGGCGCGGGGCGTCGACGCGCTTGGCCAGCAGCACGAGCAGCGAGGTGCCGGCCGCGCTCAAGCCCAGGCCGATGAGGATGAAGGCCGCGAACGCGGCCAGCGTGCCGGCCAGCGGCGCACTGGCCATCCACACCGTCGCCGCGGCGGCACCGATGCCGCCGGCCGCCAGCGTCGCCATGCCGCCGATGATCCACGGCGTGCGCCGCCCGCCGACGTCGCCGCCGTGACCCATGCGCGGGCGCGTCATCTGCACGACGTAGTGCAAGGCCACCAGCAGGCCGGGCAGCAGCGCCGGCAGTGCCAGCTCGACGACCATCACGCGATTGAGCGTGGACGTCATCAGCACGACGACCGCCCCGAGCGACGCCTGCACCAGGCCGAGCCGGGCGATGCCCGCCCAGCCCAGCGACGGAGCGCCTGCGGACGTGGTCATCGGTGCGCTCATCCGGCAGCCCCTGCGGCCCGGCCGATGGCGGCCGCGCTGACCATCATCCCGCCAACGAACAGCGGCACGCCGAAGCCGCTGTACCACAGCGCCCGCGCGACCGGCGCCTGGACGAAGCGCCACATCATCCACAACTGCACCGCCAGCAGCCCGAGGATGCCCATCGCATGCGACGGATGGCCCCAGTGCCACAGCAGGCCGGCGACGACGAACTGCGGCGCCGCCATCATCAGGCTGGCGACCTGCGCCGCGCGATCGACGCCCAGCCGCACCGGCAGCGAGCGGATGCCCATCTGGCGGTCACCGGCGACGGCCTTGAAGTCGTTGAGAAATTCCAAAGATTGGCTAGGATTTGAAAAAATAACACTAGACCAATTAGATAACTTAAAACCAAACAGCGTAGGTGTAATAAAATCACACAACTTAATTCAAAGATCAAAAGATCCCATAAAAACAATGGAAAAAATATGGAATGCATTAGCACACGGAGGAATACTCTTTTTAGAAGTAATAAGCACAGAATCAAAAGAAGCATTTGCAAATCCATTAAACAAAAGCTATTGGAATAGCAACTCATCAAAATATTACACAAAAAAAGAATTTGCAGATCAAATAAATTTTAAAGGAAAATTCCAAGAATGGAGAAACGAAACATTTTATCCAACAAACCAACACAAACAACAAGAACAACTAATAACACAACTAGATCTAGTCGCAATAAAAAAAGACTCACCAATACTTCCAGGACCACAATGGCAATAACTACAATAATTACTCCAACTTGGAAAAGACCATTAAAAATACTACACAGAGCAATAATTAGT
>CAZQPN010000184.1:0-6068 GCA_964595215.1 uncultured Rubrivivax sp.
CCTTCGTCTTCGCCGCGACCTGGTTCGTGTCCACCGCGATGGCCAGCCACCTGCCGCGTGTGCTGCAGGCCGGCGGCGCCACGCTGGCGACCGCGGTCGCGCTCGGTGCGCTCGTCGGGCCGGCGCAGGTCGCGGGCCGGGTGCTGGAGTTCTCGCTGCTGCGCCGGCTGCACCCGCTGCTGTCGGCGCGGCTCGCCGCCGCCGGCCACCCGTTCGGCGTGGCGGCGATGATGGCCGCCGGCGCGCCGGGCGCCGCTCCCTTCGTGCTGCTGCACGGCGCCGGCAACGGCATCATGACGATCGCCAAGGGCACGCTGCCGCTGGCGCTGTTCGGCGTGCGCGGTTACGGCGAGTTGCAGGGCTGGCTGCTGGCGCCCACGCGGCTGGCGCAGGCCGCCGCGCCGCTGGCGTTCGGCTGGGCGCTGGACCGCTGGGGCGTGCAGTCGCTGTGGCTGACGGCCGGGCTCAGCGCGCTGGCCTGGCTGGCGCTGATGGCGCTGCCGCGGCTGGCCGGGTGGCGGCGGGTGACCGAAACGGCCTGAGCGCCTGCCGGCCCGGCCGCGGCGACCGGGACCGCCGTCGCCTGGCGCTCCGAGCCATGCCCTGCACTGGATGGGCCGGTCTCAGCGGCGCAGTCTGTACTCCCTGGCAAAGAAGTCGAGCGTCTTGATCACGTCGTCGATGGGTGTCTCGTCGATCCTTTGGGAATCGCGTTGCAGCGCTGTCGCCAGCTTCTCCAGTTCGGGCATGCCACGGATCTTCGAGTACTTGTACGACAGCACCTCGCGCAGCTTTCCGATCTCGGTGCCGAAGAAACCCAGCTTCTGGCTGACCCGCTCGATGGCCTGGCGCTGGCCGACGAGGACCGGATGCTTGTCGTCGAAGCCGCTGCCGCCGCCCTTCTTCTTCGCCTCCACCAGCGTTTTCTCGTCCTTGGCCGCCTTCTGCTCGAAGCGGGCGAAGCTGGCGGCGCTGTTCTTCAGCGCGAGCTCGAGCGACCGCAGGGCCTCGAGCATCTCGCGGCGATGGTCGATCGCCTCCTCCAACTGACGGATCGCATTCCCCTCGCCGTCGCGCAAGGCCTCCAGCATGCGGCTGCGGTTGCGGTCCCACATCGGGATCTGCTTCTCGAACTCGGCCAGCGTGGCGACCATGTTCTTGATGACATTGACGTTCATGCGCCGCTCCTATCGAATCAGCTTGACGCTGCGCGTCCAGCCGTCGAAGTTGTCGTCGTACTCGGCGATGAGCCGCCGCAGGTCCTTGACGCGAAGCATGCCCGCCGCCACCAGGGCGGCGTAGTCCTTGCGCTCGGCCTCGCTGGCCTCTTTCGGCGCCGGGACGCCGAGCGCCTTCTCCAGCGCGTCGACCTCCTTCTTGAAGTCGTCGTACTTGCTCCGCGCGACCTTCAGCCGGGCAGCGTACTTCTCGACCACGGCCTCGTAGTCTTCGCGTGTGTTGATCTCGCGCATGGCTTCTGCACAAGGTTGAAACGCTCGGACGCTAACAGCCCGCCGGCGACGCCTGGCTGGGAATTCCCCCAAGGACCGGAAGGACCGGCGCCGCGTCGACGACGCCCGCGCGGCTGCGGGCCAACCCTGTGGCGGCGCACCACGGGACGCGGCGATAGTCCACCTGCCGTCGCCGGCCCCGCGGCCTGACCGCCTTATGGGGCCGGAGTCGTCCGGGCCGCCACGACCGGCCGGCACGGCGCACCTTGCCCACGCCTGCCAGACCGCACGCCGATGAACCCGCTGATCCACCGCCAGACCCTCGCCGACCTGCTGCGCCGCAGCGCCGCCCGCTTCCCGCAAAAGACCGCCATCGTCTGCGGCGAGGTGCGCTGGACCTACGCCGAGTTCGACGCCCTGGTGAGCCGGCTGGCCGCCGGCCTGGCCGGGCGCGGCATTGCCAAGGGCGACCGCGTCGCGGTGCTGGCGCGCAACTCGCACGCCTTCGCCGCGCTGCGTTTCGCGCTCGCGCGGCTGGGCGCGGTGCTGGTGCCCATCAACTTCATGCTCAGGGCCGAGGAGGCCGCCTACATCCTGCGCCATGCCGGTGCGCGGCTGCTGGCCACCGACAGCGGGCTGGCGGGCCTGGCGCGCGACGCGGCGGCGTGCGATACCGCGGTCGAGGGCTTCGTCTGGATGCCGTCGGAAGAGCCCAGCGAGCCGGTGCCGGGCATGATCTCGTTCGACGAGCTGGCGGCCATTACCGCGCCGCTGCCGCCGGTCGAGCTGACCGGCTGCGACCTGCTGCAGATCATCTACACCAGCGGCACCGAAAGCCTGCCCAAGGGCGCGATGCTGACGCACGAGGCGGTGATCTGGCAGTACGTCAGCTGCGTGGTAGATGCCGGGATCGCGAGCGACGACCTGATGCTGCACGCGCTGCCGCTTTACCACTGCGCGCAGCTCGACGTCTTCCTCGGGCCGTCGATCTACGTCGGTGCTAGCAACGTCATCACCGCCAGGCCGGTGCCCGACAACCTGCTGCCGCTGGTCGCGCGCTATCGCATCAGCAGCTTCTTCGCGCCGCCGACGGTCTGGATCGCGCTGCTGCGCTCGCCGCTGTTCGACGGCTGCGACCTGTCGAGCCTCGCCAAGGGCTATTACGGTGCCTCCAGCATGCCGGTGGCGGTGATGCGCGAGATCCTGCAGCGGCTGCCCGCGCTGCGGCTGTGGAACCTCTACGGCCAGACCGAGATCGCGCCGCTGGCGACGATGCTCGGCCCCGACGACCAGCTGCGCAAGCCCGGCAGCGCCGGCCGCGCGGTACTCAACGTCGAGACACGGGTGGTCGACGACGCGATGCGCGACGTCGCGCCGGGCGAGGTCGGCGAGGTCGTGCACCGCAGCCCGCACCTGATGCGCGGCTACTTCCACGACGACGCGCGCACCGCCGCGGCCTTCGAGGGCGGCTGGTTCCACAGCGGCGACCTGGCGACGATCGACGACGATGGCTGCATCTCGATCGTCGACCGCAAGAAGGACATGATCAAGACCGGCGGCGAGAACGTCGCCAGCCGCGAGGTGGAGGAGGCGATCTACCGGCTGCCGCAGGTCAGCGAGGTCGCGGTGGTCGGCGTGCCGCACCCGCGCTGGGTCGAGGCGGTGCTGGCCGTGGTCGTGGTCAAGGCCGGCGAGGTGCTCGACGAGGACGCGGTGCTGTTGCACTGCGCGTCCCATCTGGCTGGCTTCAAGGCGCCCAAGAAGGTGGTTTTCGTCGACAGCCTGCCCAAGAATCCGAGTGGCAAGCTGCTCAAGCGCGAGCTGCGGGCGGCGCTGGCGACGCAGTTCGCGCCGGGTTGAGCGCCTGGCCGGGCCATGTCGTGGTGCGCCTGCTGCCGATCGGCGGTGCGGGTGTCGGCGCCGCCAGGGCTAAGATCGGCGCCAGATGATTCTGCTGGCGCACCTGATCCGATCGCCGTCGCTGACGGGCGCAGTCATGCCGTCCTCGCCCTACCTGGCACGCGCGATGGCCGACGCTGCCCGGGGTGCCGGACGCATCATCGAGCTGGGCGCGGGCAGTGGGCCGGTGACGCGGGCGCTGGCGCGCCAGTTCCCGCGCATACCGCTGACCGTGGTCGAGTTGCAGCCGTCACTGGCCAGGCGGCTGGTGCAGGCCTTTCCATCCGCCGAGGTGCTGGCCCTGCCGGCGGCGACCGTGCTCGACGGCATCGTGCCGGGCGGGCCGTCCGTGGCGCCGAGCCATAGGGCCACTGCCCCCGGGCGGGTGAACGGCGCTGACGGTGCAGGCCATGCCGGCGACGGCGTGCCAGCCGTCCCTGCGCTCATCGCCCGGCCCCTCGTGCTGGTCTCCAGCCTGCCGTTCCGGTCGTTGCCGCCGCGGGTCCACGCCCAAACCCGGGACGCCATCCTGGCCTGTCTCGCGCGCCATCCCGGCAGCTGGCTGGTGCAGTTCACCTACCAGCCGCGTGCGCCCTTCGACGAGGCAGCCGGCTGGCAGTGGCGGCGCGGCCGCACCGTGATGGCCAACATCCCGCCGGCGACGGTCTGGACGCTGCGGGCGACGTCTTGACGTCCGGTCGCTGGTGGCGGCCGTGTGCCGGCGCGACAAACGGCCCCGCACAGGCGGCAGGACGCGCGTGGCTGGCTGCCTGCGTGGTCGGCCTCGCTGCGATGAGCGGCGGCGCCGCGCACGCGCAGGGCAGTGCTGGGCCGGTCGTCGAGCAGGTCGTCATCACTGCCAGCGGCGCCGAGCGACGCCTCTTCGACACGCCGTACGCGGCCGGCAGCCTCGACGTCGAACAGCTGCGCGCGGCCGGGCCGATGGTCAATCTGTCCGAGGCGCTGTCGCGAGTGCCCGGCATCGTCGCCAACAACCGCCACAACTACGCGCAGGACCTGCAGATCCACTCGCGCGGTTTCGGCGCACGTGCCAGCTTCGGCGTGCGCGGCATGCGCCTGTACAGCGACGGCATCCCGGCCAGCGGGCCCGACGGGCAGGGCCAGGTCTCGCACTTCGATCTCGCCGGCGCACAGCGCATCGAGGTGCTGCGCGGGCCGTTCTCGGCCCTGTACGGCAACAGTTCGGGCGGCGTGATCTCGCTCGTCAGCGCGGCGCCGGCCAAACGAATCGTCTTTCTGGACGGCGACGTCGGCAGCCACGGGCTGGCGCAGTGGCGCGTCGGCGTCGGAGCGCCGTTCGAGGGCGGTTTCAGCCTGCGGGCCCAGGCCAGCCGGTTCGAGATCGACGGCTTTCGCCCACAGAGCAGCGCCGAGCGCCGGCTCGGCAACGTGCGGCTGGGCTGGGACGGCGTGCGCGACCGTGTGGTCGTCGTGCTCAACGCAATCGACCAGCCGTCGCTCGATCCGCTGGGCCTGACGCGCGAGCAGTTCGAGGCCGACCCCGACCAGACCACCGGCGTGGCCCTGCCGCAGGACGCGCCGGGCCAGCGCTTTCGTTACGACACGCGCAAGAACACGCGCCAGGAGCAGACCGGCGCCCACTGGCGCCATCGCTTCGACGGTGACGGCGCGCTGCGCGAGAGCCTGCTCGTGGCCTACGTCGGCCAGCGTTCGGTCACGCAGTGGCTGTCGATTCCGGACACGGTGCAGCTGGCGTCGCCGACCCAGGCCGGCGGCGTGATCGACTTCGACCGTGCCTACCACGGCGTCGACGCGCGGCTGGTCTGGCGCTGGGCGCTGGATGCGCAGCGCTCAGTCCAGCTCGTCGCCGGCGTGAGCGCCGACACCAGCGTCGAGGACCGGCGCGGGTACCTCAACTTCGTCGGCGACGGCGCCGAGCGCGTGCTGGGCGTGACCGGCGAACCGCGGCGCGACGAACGCAACCGGGTGGCGACGCGCGACGTCTACGCCCAGGCCGAGGTCGACCTCGCGCCCGACTGGAGCGCGACGCTCGGCGTTCGCCACGGCCGGATCGACTTCCGCTCGCGCGACCGCTACGTCACCGCCGGCAACCCCGACGACTCGGGCCGCCGCGACGACCGCTACACCAACCCGGTGGCGGCGCTGCAGTGGCGCGTGCAGCCGGGGCTGAACGTCTACGCCAGCGCCGGCCGCGGCTACGAGTCGCCGACCTTCAACGAGCTGTCCTACCGGCCTGACGGCGCGAGCGGCTTCAACACCGCGCTCGAGGCCCAGACCAGCCGGCAGTTCGAGCTGGGCGCCAAGTGGCGCGAGCGCGGCGGGGCGGTGGCCGTGAACGCCGCCGTCTTCCACATCCGCAGCGACGAAGAGATCGGCGTCGCCGCCAGCAGCGGGGGGCGGACCACCTTCCGCAACGTCGGCCGGACGCTGCGCCGCGGGGCCGAGGTCGATGTGCGCTGGCAGCTGGCCGAGACCTGGCGGGCGCAGCTCGCCGCGAGCTGGCTGGACGCGACCTACCGCGACGATCTGCTGGTCCCGGTCGGCAACCGCATCGCGGGCACGCGGCGGCATTGGGGCTACGGCGAGCTGGCGTGGCTGCCTCGGCCGGGCGCCGAACTGGCGCTCGAGGCCCAGGCCCAGGGCGACGTGCCGGTCGACGACGCCAACAGCGACTTCGCGGCCGGCCACGGCCTGCTGGCGCTGCGCGCGCGCTGG
>CAZQPN010000185.1:0-6022 GCA_964595215.1 uncultured Rubrivivax sp.
GGCCTTGTTGATGCCCTTGTTGTTGCTCAGCTCGCCGCCGACGACGACCGTCGTGTGCACCTGCTCGCCGCGCACGAGGTCGACCGTCAGACGGATCAGGCCGTCGTTGAGCAGCAGCGTGTCGCCCGGGCGCACGTCGCGTGGCAGGTCCTTGTAGTCCAGGCCCACCGCCTCGACGGTGCCGGGCTCGCTGCGCCCGGCGTCGAGCACGAAGCGCTGCCCGGCGGCGAGCTCGACCTTGCCACCCTCGAACTTGCCGACCCGGATCTTCGGGCCCTGCAGGTCGGCCATGATGGCGACCTCCTTGCCGACGCGCGTCGCCACCTCGCGCACCAGCGCGGCGCGGTCGATGTGGTCCTGCGCGCTGCCGTGCGAGAAGTTCATGCGCACGACGTCGACGCCCGCGCGGATCATGCGCTCCATCATCTCCGGCGACGACGAGGCCGGTCCGAGCGTGGCGACGATCTTGGTGGCGCGAATCACATGGCTCTCCTGGGACGCCGCTGGACGGCGCGGCGATTATCGACCGCGTCGCGGCCGCGTCGGTGTCAACCGGGTTACGAGGCGGCCGCGGCACCGACCGCCATGTCGGCCGCGTCGGCGACCGTCAGCGCGGTCAGGTTGACGATGCGGCGTACCGTCGCCGAAGGCGTCAGGATATGCGCCGGCCGCGCCGTACCGAGCAGCATCGGGCCCACCGTCACGCCGTGCCCGCCGGTGACCTTGAGCACGTTGAACAGGATGTTGGCGGCGTCGAGGTTGGGCAGGACGAGCAGGTTGGCCGCGCCGTGCAGCGACGCGTCGGGCAGGTAGCCGCGGCGGATCGTCTCCGACAGCGCGGCGTCGCCATGCATCTCGCCGTCGCACTCGATGTCCGGTGCGCGCTGCACGAACAGGTCGCGCGCGGCGCGCATGCGCTGCGCCGACTCGCGCTTGGACGAGCCGAAGTTGGAGTGCGACAGGAAGGCGACCTTGGGCGGCAGCCCGAAGCGGCGGATCTCGCCGGCGGCCATCAGCGCGATCTCGGCCAGGTCCTCGGCCGAGGGCGTCTCGTTGACGAAGGTGTCGGTGATGAACAGCGTGTAGCGCTCGAGCATCAGCGCATTCATCGTCGCCAGCGTGTGCGCGCCCTCGCGCACGCCGATCACGTGGCGCACGTGCTCGAGGTGGGCGTCGAACCGGCCGACCAGCCCGCACAGCATGCCGGCGGCCTCGCCGCGCTGCACCATCAGCGCCGAGATCAGCGTGTTGCTGCGCCGCACGGCGGCCTTGGCAGCCTCGGGCGTGACGCCCTCGCGGCCCATGATGCGGTGGTAGGTCTCCCAGTAGGCGCGAAAGCGCGGGTCGTCCTCGGGGTCGACGATCTCGAAGTCGCGCCCGGGCTGCAGCTTCAGGCTGGCGCGCTCGATGCGCATGCGGATGACCTCGGGCCGGCCAACGAGGATCGGCTGCGCCAGCCCCTCGCTGAGCACCACCGGCAGCGCCCGCAGCACGCGCTCGTCCTCGCCCTCGGCGTAGACGATGCGCGCCGGCCGCGCCTTCGCGGTCGCGAAGACCGGCCGCATGAACATGCCGGTCTGGTAGACGAAGCGCGTCAGCTGCGCGCGATAGGCGTCGAAGTCGGCGATCGGCCGCGTGGCCACGCCCGACTCGGCCGCCGCCTTCGCGACGGCGGGCGCGATGCGCAGGATGAGCCGGACGTCGAACGGCGTCGGGATCAGGTACTCGGGGCCGAAGCTCAGGTCCTTGCCGGCGTAGGCCGCGGCCACCTCGTCGCTGGCCTCGGCCTTGGCCAGCGCCGCGATCTCGCGCACGCAGGCCAGCTTCATTTCCGCGGTGACCGTCGTCGCGCCGCAGTCCAGCGCGCCGCGGAAGATGTACGGGAAGCACAGGACGTTGTTGACCTGGTTCGGGTAGTCCGAGCGGCCGGTGGCGATGATGCAGTCGGGCCGCGCGGCCTTGGCCAGTTCGGGCCGGATCTCGGGCTCGGGGTTGGCCAGCGCCAGGATGATGGGCGTGGCGGCCATGGTCTTGACCAACGCCTGCGTCAGCACGCCGGGCGCCGAGCAGCCGAGGAAGACGTCGGCGCCGGCGACGACGTCGGCCAGCGTCCTGGCTTCGGTCTGCTGGCAGTAGCGCTGCTTGCTCTCGTCGAGCGTGTCGCCGCGGCCCTCGCGGATCACGCCCTTGCTGTCGCAGACGTAGATGTGCTCGCGCTTCATGCCCAGCCCGAGCAGCACGTCCAGGCAGGCGATGGCCGCCGCGCCGGCGCCCGAGACCGCCAGCTTGACGTCGCCGATCGACTTGCCGACGAGCTCCAGCCCGTTGAGGATGGCCGCCGCCGAGATGATCGCCGTGCCGTGCTGGTCGTCGTGGAAGACCGGGATCTTCATCCGGTCGCGCAGCTGGCGCTCGATGGTGAAGCACTCGGGCGCCTTGATGTCCTCGAGGTTGACGCCACCGAGCGTGGGCTCGAGCGCGGCGATGATCTCGACCAGCTTGTCGGGGTCGCGCTCGTCCAGCTCGATGTCGAAGACGTCGATGCCGGCGAACTTCTTGAACAGGCAGCCCTTGCCCTCCATCACCGGCTTGCCCGCCAGCGGACCGATGTCGCCCAGCCCGAGCACCGCGGTACCGTTGGTGACGACGCCGACGAGGTTGGCTCGGCTCGTGAAGTCGGCCGCGAGCTGGGGGTCCTCCTGGATCGCCAGGCAGGCGTAGGCCACGCCGGGCGAATAGGCGAGCGACAGGTCACGCTGGTTCGACAGCGGCTTGGTCGGCGTGACGCTGATCTTGCCGCGCGTCGGCGAGCGGTGGTACTCGAGAGCGGCGTCACGCAGGGCCTGTTCGGCGGCGGTCAGGTGGCTGGGCATGTCGTCTCCTTCTTGTGATCCTTTGTGCAACCGAGGTTACTCCCGATGTCCCGTCCGGCCGTCGCTTGCGGGGCTGCATCTGCTTTGACCCGTACCGTAGCGCGCGGGCGCGCGGGCGCCCGGGGGCCGCCTCGCCGCCCAAGCCGGATCCCGGCTTCGTGCGCGGCCTTGGCTCCTTGGTTCCGGGCGGCCTGGGGAGTCGGCCGGCCGCGCGTGCGCAACGCCCCGCGCGGGCACGGCGCGGGCGCATCGGATCCGATGCGATCGGGATCGAGGCCGGACGAGGTGCGGGCGCGGACGGCGACCGCCTGCGCCGCGGCGTCGCCAACGGCCTTGCTCGGGGAGCTCAGTCGACGCCGGGTTCGCGCCGCGCGTCGAGCGGTGCAGCAATCGTGCTCCCGGGCGCTTCTCGGTCGCCGCGACCGCCTTGGTGGCCGTCGGCTGGGTGATGCCGAAATCCTCGGCCGCACCGCTGAAGCTGCCGTTCTCGACGACCCGGCGCTCAGGGGCTACGGCGTCGACCACCAGGCCGTCGTCGAGGGTCTGGGCTGCAAGGCGCTGCGCGTGACGGACCCTGGCAAGATCGGCACTGCGCTGGTCGAGGCCCTGGCCCGCGCGCACCGCGTGCCGGTCGTGGTGGAGGTGATCCTGGAGAAGGTGACCAACATCGCGATGGGCACCGAGATCGACGCCATCAACGAGTTCGAGGACATCGGGTGCCTGCACCCCGAGGGGCGCGAGCGCCTGGTGGCCGCCGGGCTGCTGGAATGAGGAGACAAGACGATGCCGAAGTTCGCCGCCAACCTGACGATGCTGTTCAACGAGGTCCCGTTCCTGGACCGCTTCGAGCGTGCGGCGAAGGCCGGCTTCGACGCGGTCGAGTTCCTGTTTCCCTACGCCTTCGACGCCGCCGACATCAAGGCGCGCCTGGACGCCCACGGCCTGCAGCTCGTGCTGCACAACCTGCCCGCGGGTGACTGGGACGCGGGCGAGCGCGGCATCGCCTGCCATCCCGACCGGGTCGAGGAGTTCCGCGCCGGCGTCGCCAAGGCGGTGGCCTACGCCCAGGCCCTGGGCGTGCCACAGCTCAACTGCCTGGCCGGGAAGGCGCCGGCCGGCGTCGACGAGGCGGCGCTGCGCCGGACCCTGGTCGACAAACTGCGCTTCGCCGCCACCGAGCTGAAAGTCGCGGGCCTGAAACTGCTGATCGAGCCGATCAACACCTTCGACATCCCGGGCTTCGTCGTGAACCGGACGGCGCAGGCGGTCCAGATCCTCGACGAGGTCGCGAGCGACGGAAGGACGGACAACGCCTTCGTCCAGTACGACATCTACCACGCTCAGCGCATGGAGGGCGAGCTGGCGGCGACGATGGAGCGCCACCTGGCGCGCATCGGCCACATCCAGCTGGCCGACAATCCGGGGCGTCACGAGCCGGGCACGGGCGAGATCCACTACGCCTTCCTGTTCGCGCACCTCGACCGCATCGGCTACAAGGGCTGGGTCGGTTGCGAGTACAAGCCGGCCACGACGACCGAGGCCGGCCTGGGCTGGCGCCAGCAGCTGGCCGTGTGAGCCGACGCCCGCCCGACGCCACCCCCACAACCACAAGGAGACCCCTGGACATGAGCACGCAACCCCAGAAGATCGGCTTCATCGGCCTGGGCATCATGGGCACCCCGATGTGCGGCCACCTGATCACCGCCGGCCACCGGCTGTTCGTGCACACGCGCAGCCAGGTCCCGGCCGAGATCACCGCCGCCGGCGCGACCGCCTGCGCCAGCCCGCGCGAGGTCGCCGAGCAGGCCGAGGTGATCATCACGATGGTGCCGGACACGCCCGACGTCGCGAAGGTGCTGTTCGCCGACAACGGCGTCGCCGCCGGCCTGTCGAAGAACAAGGTCGTGATCGACATGAGCTCGATCTCGCCGATCGAGACCAAGGCCTTCGCGGCGAAGATCCGCGCGCTGGGCGCCGACTACGTCGACGCGCCGGTCTCCGGCGGCCAGGTCGGCGCGAAGAACGCCACGCTGTCGATCATGGTCGGCGCCGCCGAGACCACGTTCGCGCGCGTCAAGCCGCTGTTCGAGGCGATGGGCAAGAACATCACGCTGGTCGGCGACGTGGGCGCGGGCCAGACCGCCAAGGTCGCCAACCAGATCATCGTCGCGCTCAACATCGAGGCGGTGGCCGAGGCGCTGTTGTTCGCCGCCAAGGCCGGCGCCGACCCGGCCAAGGTGCGTCAGGCGCTGATGGGCGGCTTCGCCTCGAGCAAGATCCTCGAGGTGCACGGCGAGCGCATGGTCAAGCGCACCTTCGACCCGGGCTTCCGCATCGAGCTGCACCAGAAGGACCTGAACCTGGCGCTGTCCAGCGCGCGCGCGATCGGCGTGTCGCTGCCCAACACCGCCATGGCGCAGGAGCTGTTCAACGCCTGCACCGCCCACGGCGGCAAGGCCTGGGACCACTCGGCGATGGTCCGGGCGCTGGAGAAGATGGCGAACTTCGAGATCGGTCAGGACGCTGGGCAGGCCTGAGCGTGGCGCCGCGCGAGTTGCTGCGGGCGATGTTCGACGCGGCCATCGCGTCGGCGCAGCCCGAGCGCGTCATCGCGGCGCACCTGCCGCAGCCGGCCGAGGTGAAGGGCGGCCGGCTCGTCGTCATCGGCGCCGGCAAGGCCTCGGCGGCGATGGCGCAGGCGGTGGAGCGCCACTGGGCCGGGCCGCCCGAGGCGCTCTCCGGCCTCGTCGTCACGCGCTACGGCTACGCCGTGCCCTGCGAACGCATCGAGATCGTCGAGGCCGCGCATCCGGTGCCCGACGCCGCCGGGCTGGCCGCGGCCGAGCGGCTGATGGCACTCGCCGAGGGCCTGACCGCCGATGACCACGTGCTGTGCCTGATCTCCGGCGGCGGCTCGTCGCTGCTGCCGCTGCCGCTGCCCGGGCTGACGCTGGCGCACAAGCAGGACGTCAACCGCGCGCTGCTGCGCTCGGGCGCCACCATCACCGAAATGAACGCCGTGCGGCGCCATCTGTCGGCGATCAAGGGCGGCCGGCTGGCCGCCGCCTGCCACCCGGCGCGCCTGCGCACGCTGCTGATCAGCGACGTGCCGGGCGACGACCCGATCGACATCGCCAGCGGCCCGACCG
>CAZQPN010000186.1:0-5972 GCA_964595215.1 uncultured Rubrivivax sp.
CCGTCGCCGAGCTGCAGCACGCGGTCGGCCATGCCGGCGATGGCGGCGTTGTGCGTGATCACGATGGTGGTGGTGCCGATCTCGCGGTTGACGGTCTCGATCACCTCCAGCACCAGGCGGCCGGTGTGCACGTCCAGCGCGCCGGTGGGCTCGTCGCACAGCAGCAGGTCGGGCCGCTTGACGATGGCGCGCGCGATCGCCACCCGCTGCTGCTCGCCGCCCGAGAGCTGGGCCGGGAAGTGGTCCTTGCGCGGCGCCAGCCCGACCAGGCGCACCGCCTCGTCGATGTCCATCGGGTGCTCGGCGATGTCGGTCACCAGCGCGACGTTCTCGCGCACCGTCAGGCTCGGGATCAGGTTGTAGAACTGGAACACGAAGCCGACGTGCTCGCGCCGGTAGGCCGTCAGCGCGGCCTCGCCGGCGCCGGTCAGGCGGTGGCCGAAGAAGTCGAGCTCGCCGTGCGTCGGCACGTCCAGCCCGCCGAGGATGTTCAGCAGCGTCGACTTGCCGCTGCCCGAGGGGCCGAGCAGGACGATGAACTCGCCGCGCCGCACGTCCAGGTCGACGTCGCGCAGCGCGACGACCTCGACTTCGCCGCTGCGGTAGATCTTGGTCAGGCCGCGCGCCACCAGCACCGGTTCGGCGCTCGGCGGGACGGTCGCGGGCGCGATGGCAGTCATGGCGCCCATTGTTGGAAGCGAGCTTCGGTCACGCCTTGATGCGTATCAAGCGTGCCGGGCGGCCGCCGTGGGGCGACAATGGTCCGCTTGCATCCGCCGATGCCCCGCCCGGCGACCGCCGGGCATCCCGGAGTCCCCACGATGAGCCCGAGCCTGCCGCGCCTGCTGTCCATCCTCCCGGCCGCCCTGCTGCTGGCGGCGGGGCCACCGAGCGTCCGGGCCCAGCAGGCGCCCCCGGCGCCCGCCGCGTCGGCGGCGTTGCCGGCGCCTGCCCCGGTGGCGGCCCCGCCCATCGAGTCGCGCACCACGTCGCTGGCGGCCAAAGGCCTGTTCATCGGCAACGAGCTCAGCCCGTCGGCCAGGCAGCGGCTCACGGACCTCATCGTCGAGGCGCTCGGCCTGCAGGTCGAGGTCGCACTCGTCGTGCCGACGGGCCCGTGGCAGCTCGACGGCTCCGGTCCCGACGAGCGCCACCTGACGCCCGCGCGGCTGGCGGCGGTCAAGCGCTTCCTGCAGGAGCGCGGTATCGACGGCCGCCAGATCTACGTCGAGAGCCGCATCAGCGAGGAGATCGCCGAACCGCGCCTGGACGTGCAGATCAGCGGCCGCCAGGCGCAGGACTGACGCCGGGCCTGCGCCTGCCGCGGACCACGGGCCGCGTTCAGGCGTCCTGCCAGCGCCCGTCGACCAGCCGCTGGTGCGGCCGGAACTGGGCCTTGTAGGCCATCTTCGGGCTCTGCTCGATCCAGTAGCCGAGGTAGAGGTGCGGCAGCTTCAGCTGTCGCGTCTGCTCGATCTGCCACAGCACGCTGTAGGTGCCGTAGCTGGTGCCGGGCTCGGGCTCGTAGTAGGTGTACACGGCCGAGATGCCGTCGCTCAGGACGTCGACGATGGACACCATCTTCAGCGCCCCCGGGCTGCCGTCGGCGGTCGGCGTGCGGAACTCGACGAGGCGGGAGTTGACGCGGCTTTGCAGCAGGAACTGGGTGTACTGGTCGACGCTGTCGTGGTCCATGCCGCCGCCGGCGTGGCGGCCCGACTGGTAGCGCAGGTAGAGCTGGTAGTGCTCGGGCACGAAGCACAGGCGCAGCACGCGCGCCTTCAGGTCGGCGTGCGCCTTCCAGGCCCGCCGCTGGCTGCGCGTCGGCTCGAAGCGCGCCACCGGCACGCGCAGCGGCACGCAGGCACGGCAGCCGTCGCAGTAGGGCCGGTAGGTGAACATGCCGCTGCGCCGGAAGCCGGCCGCGACCAGGCCGGAGTAGGCGTCGGCGTGGATCAGGTGGCTGGGCGTGGCGACCTGGGAGCGTGCCATCCGGTCCGGCAGGTAGCTGCACGGATACGGCGCCGTCGCATAGAACTGCAACGACGAGAGCGGAAGCTCCTTGGGGTGCGTCAAGCGGCGGAATCCTCGGCGGGCGGCATCGCGGCGGGCGGGGCTTGCGGGCCGGGGCCGGCCAGCCGCGCGTCCAGCCCCGTCCATTGCGCAGGATCATAGGTCCAATCGTCGATGTCCGGCCCGGCGCAGGCCTGTGCCACGTGGCGCAGGAAGGCCGTTCGCGGCATCTCGCGCGCGCCCATCGACGCCAGGTGGCCGGTGTGCTGCTGGCAGTCGATCAGCGCCACCCCGCGCGCCCGGCAGGCCGCCACCAGCGCCGCCAGCGCGATCTTCGACGCGTCGGTGCGGTGCGAGAACATCGACTCGCCGAACACCATGCGGCCGATGGCGACGAAGTACAGCCCGCCGACGAGCGTGCCGTCGACCCAGGTCTCGACGCTGTGCACGCGGCCGGCGCGGTGCCAGGCGCCGTAGGCGCGCACCATCGCCGGCACGATCCAGGTGCCGTCCTGGCCGTCGCGCGGCGTGCCGGCGCAGGCGCGGATGACGGCGTCGAAGGCATGGTCGACGCGGACCGTGCAGCCCGGTGTGGCCAGGAAGCGCGCCAGCGTCTTGCGCAGCGAGCGGTGCAGCCGGAAGTCGTCCACCGGCAGCACCATGCGCGGGTCGGGGCTCCACCACAGCACCGGCTGGCCGGGGCCGAACCAGGGGAACAGGCCACCCCGGTAGGCCGCCTCCAGCCGCGCCTGCGACAGCCGGCCGCCGGCGGCGACCAGCCCGGGCACCTCCTCGGGCACGCTGCCGGGTGCCGGCAGCGGCTGTGCGTCGTCGATCCAGACCACCATCGGCGCCAGCCCCTGCGGCCGTGAATCCCGGTGCCCGCGGCGGCCTAGGCACCGGCGGCGGCCGACAGCGGCACCGGCGTGACCTCGACCGACGCGTCGCCCTGCATCACCCAGGCCTGGCCGTCCTGCACGTTGACCTGGACCTGCATCGAGCGCGCCGCCAGCGCCGCCAGCGCCTGGCTCTGGTCGGCCGGGATCTGCCAGACGAAGAGCCCCGGGTGGCGTGCCGCCTTGGCGCCGATGCCGGTCCACCAGGCGCCGGCCTGCGGGCCGTAGGCGTACACGGTGACGCGCGTGGCACGGCCGCAGGCCTTCATCAGCCGACGCTCGTCGGGCAGGCCGACCTCGACCCAGTGGCGCAGCGTGCCGTCGAGCGCGTGCTGCCACAGGTCCGGCTCGTCGATGTCCGACAGGCCGCGCGCGAACAGCAGCGCGCCGTCGTCGGTGTCCGCCGGCACCTGCAGCGCGAAGGCCAGCAGGCGCACCATCAGGCGCTCCTCGGTCTCCGACGGATGGCGCGCCAGCGTCAGCGCGTGGTCGGCGTAGAGCGCGCGGTCCATGTCGGCGATCTGCAGCTGCGCCTTGTGGATGGTGGACTTCAGGGCCATGGGGGGAGGGTGCGCGTAGGCGGGCTGCGACTGTGCCACACGCCGGCCGGCCGGGTCGGCGCTGCCGGTGCACCGGAGGCCAACCTCGGACGTTGAGGAGCACGGTGCCGGGTTGCCGTGCCGGCCCGATGGCATCATTGACGGCTTTGGGCGCCGAATCGGCGCGCTCCGACACCCGTCCCGCGGCCGACCAGACCGGCGTTCGCGGGCGTGTGCCTGCATCAGCAAGGATCACCCATGACGACATCTGCACTCTCGCGCATTGCGGCCCTGCTGGCCGGCGCGACCCTGGCGGCCGCGGCCGCGCTGGTGGCCGCACCCGCCCTGGCCCAGGGTGGTGCGACCGGCTCGACA
This sequence comes from uncultured Rubrivivax sp., assembly GCA_964595215.1. GTDB lineage: Bacteria > Pseudomonadota > Gammaproteobacteria > Burkholderiales > Burkholderiaceae_C > Rubrivivax. The sequence continues at coordinate 3,824 of CAZQPN010000186.1, forward strand.
GGCGCCCTCGGCAAGGGCACCGGCCCGATCATGACGCGCGAGGAGCTGCGCACCTGCCTGCGTCTGCAGGACGACCTGAACCGCCGCCGCGACGCGCTCGAGGCCGAGCGCAAGGCGCTCGAGACCGAGAAGGCGGCGATCCAGGCCGAGAACGAGTCGTTGAAGGGGGGCCGCGGCGACATCCAGGATGCGAATGCCAAGGTGCAGGCCGTCAACGCCCGCCGCGCCGAACTGGCGACGCGCATCGACGACTGGAACGCGCGCTGGCAGGAGTTTGAGAAGTCCAACCGCAAGGGCCCGATCGCCGAGCGGCAGCGCAAGAAGCTGCTCGACGAGCAGCGCGACCTGGCCAAGGAGAACGACGCGATCGACGCCGAGCAGGCGGGCGTGCAGGCGCCGACCGGCGACGCCGCCGCGTTCAATGCGCGCGCCGCGGATCTCGAGCAGCGCACCCGCGCCTGGAACGCCCGCAACGCCAAGGCCGCCGACGAGTCGATCAAGCTGACCGACGAGCGCGAGCTGTGGACGATCGAATGCGGCAACCGCCGCTACCTGACCGACGATGAGAAGGCCATCCGTGGCGGCCAGTGACCGGGTAGCAACCATGACCACCCACCCTGTCGCCACCGCCCTGTCGGACAACCCGCTGCTGCAGCGCTGGACGGCGCCGTTCGGTCTGCCGCCCTTCGACGCCGTACGCCCCGAGCACTTCGAGCCGGCCTTCGAGATGGCGATGCGCGAGCATCGGGCCGAGCTCGACGCCATCGGCGCGCAGGCCGATGCGCCGAGCTTCGACAACACGCTGGCCGCCTTCGACCGCAGCGGCGAGCGCCTGTCGCGCGTCGGCGCGCTGTTCCACAACCTGACCGCGTCGGCGACCAGCGAGGCGCTGCAGGCGGTGCAGCGTCGCATGGCCGGCCCGCTGGCGGCGCACCACAGCGCGGTCTACATGGACGCGGCGCTGTTCGCGCGCGTCGAGGCGCTGCACGAGCGGCGCGCCACGCTCGGCCTGACGCCCGAGCAGCTGCGCCTGCTCGAGCGCGTGCACCTGGACTTCGTGCGCGCCGGCGCCCGCCTGCAGGGCGACGACCGCCGGCGCTACGCGCAGCTGATGGAGGAGCTGGCGGCGCTGACGACGCAGTTCGGCCAGAACGTGCTGCAAGACGAGACCGCGTTCCAGCTGGTGCTGGCGGACGAGGCCGCGCTCGCCGGGCTGCCCGGCTTCGTGCGCGCGGCGGCGCGCCAGGCGGCCGACGAGCGCGGCCTGGCCGCGCCGGCGCACGTGATCACGCTGTCGCGTTCGATCATCGTGCCCTTCCTGACCTTTTCCGAGCGGCGCGACCTGCGCGAGCAGGCGTGGCGCGCCTGGGTGGCGCGCGGCGAGCACGCCGGCGCGCACGACAACCGCGAGGTCGCGCGCCGCATCCTGGCGCTGCGCCAGCAGCAGGCCCGTCTGCACGGCCAACCGAGCTACGCCGACCATGCGCTGACAGACACGATGGCCGGCACGCGCGCGGCGGTGCAGGGCCTGTTCGACGAGGTGTGGCCGCGGGCGCTGGAGTCGATCGAGCGCGAACGCGCCGAGATCGCCGAGGCGATGGCGGCCGCCGGCGTGACGACGCCGCTCGAGCCCTGGGACTGGCGCTACTGGTCGGAGAAGGTGCGGCAGGCGAAGTACGCCGTCGACGACGCCGAGGTCAAGCCCCATTTCCCGCTGCCGGCGATGGTGCAGGCCGCGTTCGAGTGCGCGCAGCGTCTGTTCGGGCTGCGCTTCACCGCGCGCGACGACCTGCCCGTTTACCACCCCGACGTCAAGGCCTACGAGGTGCAGGATGCCGACGGCCGCAGCGTCGGTGTGTTCCTGCAGGACAACTTCGCGCGCGCCGGCAAGCGCAGCGGCGCCTGGATGAGCTCGCTCGCGCTGCAGCACCGCAACACGACCGACGGCACGCCGGCGCGGCCGATCATCCTCAACAACAACAATTTCGCCAAGGGGGCGCCAGGGGCCCCCGCGCTGCTCGGCCTGGACGACGTGCGCACGCTGTTCCACGAGTTCGGCCACGGCCTGCACGGTCTGCTGTCGGACGTAGGCTACGAGCGGCTGTCGGGCACGCAGGTGCTGCGCGACTTCGTCGAGCTGCCGTCGCAG
>CAZQPN010000187.1:0-5969 GCA_964595215.1 uncultured Rubrivivax sp.
CTCGCCGCTGTTGCTAAACAAGGCCACCCAGCCCGAGCAGATCTACCGCCAGTTCGACGAGCTGTTCCGCAAGAACATGCAGGCCATCGGCCTGCGCGTGCGCTTCGAGACCGGCCAGTGGCCCGAGCAGCTGAAGAAGGCGCGCGCCGGCCAGCTGCAGATCTGGGCCCTGGGCTCGTCGGCCACCAGCACCGACGGCCAGACCGCGCTGTTCCGCCTGCATGGGCCGCAGGCCGGCGCGCAGAACCTGGCGCGCTTCCGCAGCGACGCCTTCGACGCCGTGTTCGACCGCATGACGGTGCTGCCCGACGGCCCCGAGCGCGAGGCGCTGTTCCTGCAGGCCAAGAAGATCGCGATCGCCTACGCGCCGTACAAGCCCACGGTGCACCGCATCAGCACCGACCTCTGGTACCCGTGGCTGATCGGCTACCGGCGCCCGCCGTTCTGGAACGAGTGGTGGCACCTGGTCGACGTCGATCCGGAGATGCGGGCGCGGGCCTTGCAGTGAGGGCCGTGACGGCGATACGGGCTGCGCTGGCCCTCCTGGCCACCATGGCGGCCGTGGCCGCCCAGCCCGCCGCGGCCGAGCGGCAGAAGGTGCTGCCGGATCAGGCGGCGCAGCCCCTGAAGGTTCTGCGGTATGCCTTTCGCGTCGCCGAGACCAGCTTCGATCCGGCCGCGGTCAACGACATCTACTCGCGCACCGTCACACCGCACATCTTCGAGGGCCTGTACGGCTACGACCACCTGGCGCGGCCGGCGAAGATCCGGCCCGTCACCGCCGACGGCATGCCCGAGGTCGGCGACGGCTACCGCACCTGGACCGTGCGCGTGCGGCCCGGCATCTTCTTCGCCGACGACCCGGCCTTCGGCGGCAAGCCGCGCGAGCTGACGGCGGCCGACTACGTCTACAGCTTCAAGCGCTTTGCCGACCCGGCGCTCAAGAGCCCGACCTGGACCGGGCTCGAGCAGCAGGGCATCGTCGGCCTGTCCGAGCTGCGGCAGCAGGCGCTGGACCGCCGCGAGCCCTTCGCCTATGACCACCCGATCGAGGGGCTTCAGGCCCTGGACCGCTACGCGATCCGCTTCCGCCTGCAGGCCCCGCGGCCGCGCTTCCTTCAGACGCTGGCCACCGGCGACCTCTACGGCGCGGTGGCGCGCGAGGTGGCCGAGGCCTACGGCGACGCCATCGGCGCGCACCCGGTGGGCACCGGTCCGTTCCGGCTCGTGCAGTGGCGCCGCAGCTCCTTCATCGCGCTGGAGCGCAACCCCGGCTACCGCGAGCGCTTCTACGACGCCGAGCCGGCACCCGACGACGCCGAGGGCCAGGCCCTGCGCGCGCGATTCGAGGGACGCCGGCTGCCGATGGTCGACCGCGTGGAGATCAGCGTCATCGAGGAGGAGCAGCCGCGCTGGCTGAGCTTCCTGCAGGGCCGGCACGACTTCCTGGAGCAGATGCCGGCCGAGTTCATCGAGCTCGCGATGCCGGGCGGCCGCATCGCCCCCAACCTCGCCAAGCAGGGCGTGCGCGGCCACCGCGTGGTGCGGCCGGACGTCTTCTACATGCTCTACAACATGGACCACCCGGTCATTGGCGGGCTGGCGCCCGAGCGCGTCGCGCTGCGGCGCGCGATCGGCCTCGCGCTGGACGTGCCGCGCGAGATCGCGCGCATCTGGCGCGGCCAGGCGATCCCGGCGCAGTCGCCCATCGTGCCGGGCACGCAAGGCTTCGACCCGGCGTTCAAGAGCGAGATGGGCGACCACGACCCGGCGCGCGCGAAGGCGCTGCTGGACCTCTACGGCTACACCGACCGCGATGGCGACGGCTGGCGCGAGCAGCCCGACGGCCGGCCGCTGGTGCTCGAGATCACGACCCAGCCCGACAACCAGTCGCGCGCGATCGACGACCTGCGCCAGAAGAACCTCGCCGCCGTCGGCCTGCGCGTGGTCTACAAGCCGGCCAAGTGGCCCGAGAACCTGAAGGCCGCGCGCAGCGGCAGTTACATGGTCTGGCGCGTCGGCGGCTCGGCCGCCGCACCCGACGGCCAGCCGGCGCTGGCGCGCTACCACAGCCGCCAGATCGGCGGCCAGAACATGGGCCGCTTCGCGCTGCCGGCCTTCGACGACCTGTACGAGCGCATGGAGCTGTTGCCCGACGGCCCGGAGCGCGACGCGCTGTTCCTCGAGGCCAAGCGGCTGGCGGTCGCCTACGCGCCGTACAAGACGCTGATCCACCGCATCGTGACCGACCTTGCCCGGCCGCAGCTGATCGGCTACCGGCGCGCGCCGTTCTGGCAGGACTGGTGGCACATGGTCGACATCGACCACGCCGAGGCCGTGCGGTGACGCCGCGGCGCCGCCGACTGCTGCAGGGCGCTGCCGCATGGCCGCTGGCCGCGGCCTGGCCGGCGGCCACGCTGGCGCGCGAGGGCGGCGAGAAGGTGCTGCGCGTGGCCTTCCCGGCGCCCGAATCGAGCTTCGACCCGCCGCAGACCAACAGCGACCGCTACTCCAGCACCGTCATCGCGCAGATCCTCGAGGCCCCGCTGAGCTACGACTACCTGGCGCGCCCGGCGCGGCTGGTGCCGGCCACGGCCGCCGCGCTGCCCGAGGTCTCGGCCGACGGCCGCACCTTCACGGTGCGGATCCAGCCCGGCATCTTCTTCGCCGACGACCCGGCCTTCAAGGGCCGGCCGCGCGAGCTGGTGGCCGAGGACTACGTCTATTCGATCAAGCGCTTCTATGACCCGCAGTACAACTCGAGCGACCTCTACCTGTACGAGCAGATGAAGCTGCCCGGGCTGAGCGAGTTGCGGCAGCAGGCGCTGAAGACGCGCAAGCCGTTCGACTACGACAAACCCGTCGACGGCCTGCGCGCGCTCGACCGCCACACCTTCGCGCTGACGCTGGGCGACGATGACCCGCGATTCATCTATCGCTTCGCCGACCCGGTGATCATGGGTGCGGTGGCGCGCGAGGTGGTCGAGTTCTACGGCGCCGACATCGGTGCCCATCCGGTGGGCACCGGCGCCTTCCGGCTGAAGTCGTGGCGGCGTGCGTCGCGCATCGAGCTCGAGCGCTCGCCCGGCTTCCGCGAGACCATGTACGACGGCACGCCGGCCGACGAGCCGCTCGCGCAGGCGATCGCCGCGCACCTGAAGGGTCGGCGGCTGCCACGGGTCGACCGCATCGTCGTCGACATCGTCGAGGAGGACCAGCCGCGCTGGCTGAGCTTCCTCAACGGCGCGTACGACTGGTTGCCGGTGCCGGGCACCTATGCCCCGCTGGCGACGCCGAACGGCCGGCTCGCGCCCTACCTCGCCAAGCGGGGCATCACGCTGCAGCGCGCGCTGGCCACCGACATGGTCATGAACTTCTTCTTCATGGAGGACCCGGTCGTCGGTGGCTACACGCCGGACAAGGTGGCGCTGCGACGTGCCGTCGGTCTGGCGCAGGATGGGGACACTTACATCCGCCAGGTGCTGGGCGGCAATGCCATCCCGGCGCAGAGCACGATCGCGCCCCAGACCTCGGGCTACGACCCGGCCTACAAGAGCGAAATGAGCACGCACGACCCGGCGCGCGCGCGCGCGCTGCTCGACCTCTACGGCTACGTCGACCGTGACGGCGACGGCTGGCGTGAACTGCCCGACGGATCACCGCTGCGGCTGCACATGGCGTCGCTGGCCGACCAGCGCTCGCGCCTCGCCAACGACCTGCTGCGCCGCGACCTGTCCGCGGTCGGGCTGCGGGTGGAGTTCGAGATCGCCACCTGGTCGGAGCTGCTGAAGAAGACGCGCGCCGGCACGTTGCAGATGTGGGGCTATTCGTGGACCGCCGGCTCGCCCGACGGCGGGTTCTTCCTCGGCATCGCCTACGGCCCGAACGCGGCCGAGTCGAACGACCCCCGCTTCAGCCTGCCTGCCTTCGACGACCTGTACCGGCGTCAGCTGCGCCTGCCCGACGGCCCCGAGCGAGAGGCCGTGATGCGCCAGGCCAAGGACCTGCTGGTGGCCTACCTGCCGTTCAAGGTGCTGGCGCACCGGGTGGTCAGCGACCTCGTGCAGCCCTGGACGCTGACCTACTGGCGGCATCCCTTCATGAGCGACATCTGGCGCTTCGTCGACGTCGAGCCGCGGGGGGGATGAGCGCAACTCGGCACCGTTGCATACGCTTGGTTACATGAGCCGACCGGATCCGTGCCGATCCCCACGGCTATGCTTCGGCATCCCGCAATCCCGGGGGTTTCGAGTTTCCCCGAGGCCCTGCGCCATCGCAGGAACGCCTCTTGCTCCGATAATCGCAGACTGCTGAGCCCCCCCGCCATGCTGCAACCCCGAACTGTCGCTGTCGCCCCTCTCGGCCCGGTCCGCACGGGCACGACGCAGCCAGACGGCATGCCCGACCGCGCCGAGCAGCGCACGTTCACCATCCGTACGGCGAGTTCGGGGCCGGAGCGCGACAAAGCCTCCGAGTTGCTGCGCGACCGCTACGCCTGGCGCGGCTACCGGACGGTGCAGCTGCCCTCCGACCAGACCGGCCACCGCAGCACGCTCAGCGCCCACGAGGGCGACGAGACCATCGGCACGCTCACGCTGGAGCTCGACGGCCCGCAGCGGCTGTCGGCCGACAATGCCTTCGGCGACGTCACGGCGACGATGCGGGCCCAGGGTGCGCGGCTGGCGGAGTTCACGCGTCTCGCGATCGACCCGGGCGGCAGCAGCCCGCGCGTACTGGCGGCACTGTTCCACGTCGGCTACATCGTCGCCCACCGCATCCGCCGCTACGACACCCTGCTGCTCGAGGTGAACCCGCGTCACGCGCGCTTCTACGAGCGCATGCTCGGTTGCCGGACCATCGGCGAGCAGCGCACGCATCCCGGGGTCGGCGCCCCGGCGGTGCTGCTGTCCGCCCGCTTCGAGTTCATCCGCGACCAGATCGGGCTGTTCGGCGGCCAGGCCGAGAGCGCGAGCAACGCGCGCTCCTTGTATCCGTTTGCGTTCTCGCAGCGTGACGAGGAAGGCATCCTCACGCGCCTGATCGCGGCGCAGTTCCACGCGGGTGACGCGCTGAACTGATCGCCGCCACGCGGCCCTGGCGCTGCGTGCTCTGCTTAAGATGCGGCGGATGACGCCCGCCGACCCGACGTTTTCCCCCGCGCGCCTGACGCGCTACCAGGACTGGCTGGGCCGCGAGCGCGGCCTGCGCTTCGCCGACTACGACGCACTGTGGCACTGGTCGGTGACCGACCTGGACGCCTTCTGGGCCTCGATCTGGGACTTCTTCGCCGTCGAGTCGCCGACGCCCCGCAGCGCCGTGCTGGCCGACGACCGCATGCCCGGGGCGCGCTGGTTCCCGGGCGCGCAGGTGAACTTCGCGCGCCAGGTGATGCGCCACGCCGACGCGGCCCATGCCGCCGGCCACCCGGCCATCGTGTTCCAGAACGAGCGCATGGACGCGCCGATGACGGTCCACTGGCCGGCGCTGCGCGGCCAGGTCGCGGCGCTGGCGCGGTCGATGCACGCCGCCGGCGTGCGGCGCGGCGACCGCGTCGCCGCCTGGCTGCCCAACACCCCGCACGCCATCGTCGCCTTCCTGGCCACCGCCAGCCTGGGTGCGGTCTGGTCGGTGTGCTCGCCCGACATGGGGCCGGTGGCGGTGCTCGACCGCTTCCGCCAGATCGAGCCGACGTGGCTGTTCGCCGTCGACGGCCAGACCTGGGGCGGCGTGGCGCACGACCGCCGGGCGGTGCTGGCCCAGCTGCTCGACGGCCTGCCCGGGCTGCGCCACCTGGCCTTCGTCGCCGACCTCGACCCGGCGGCGACGCCGGACCGGTTCGCGCGACCGGGCCTGGCGCTGCACGACTGGCCGACGCTGGTGGCCGGCGCCGACGACGCCGGCGCGGCGTTCGAGCCCGATTGGCTGCCCTTCGACCACCCGCGGTGGATCGTCTACTCCAGCGGCACCAC
>CAZQPN010000188.1:0-5959 GCA_964595215.1 uncultured Rubrivivax sp.
TGCAGATCTCGTCGCTGGACTACTCCACCTTCGTCGGCCGCATCGGCGTCGGCCGCATCAACGCCGGCACCCTGCGGCCGATGCAGGACGTGCTGGTGATGGAGGGGCCGGACGGCCGCTCGTACAAGGGCCGCGTCAACCAGATCCTGACCTTCGAGGGCCTGGAGCGCGTGCCCGCCACCGAGGCAGGGCCGGGCGACATCGTGCTCGTCAACGGCATCGCCGACCTCGGCATCGGCGTGACCATCACCAGCGTCGACGACCCGCAGCCGCTGCCGATGCTGCGCATCGACGAGCCGACGCTGACGATGAACTTCTGCGTCAACAACAGCCCGCTCGCGGGCCGCGAGGGCAAGTTCGTCACCAGCCGCCAGATCTGGGACCGCCTGCAGAAGGAACTGCAGAGCAACGTCGCGCTGCGCGTCAAGGAATCGGACGAGGACGGCATCTTCGAGGTCTCGGGCCGCGGCGAGCTGCACCTGACCATCCTGCTGGAGAACATGCGGCGTGAGGGCTACGAGCTGGCCGTCAGCAAGCCGCGCGTCGTGATGCGCGACATCGACGGCGAGCGCTGCGAGCCGATCGAGCTGGTGACGGTGGACGTCGAGGACCAGCACCAGGGCGCAGTCATGCAGGCGCTCGGCGAGCGCCGCGCCGAGCTCGTCAACATGGAGGCCGACGGCCGCGGCCGCGTGCGTCTGGAGTACCGCATCCCGGCGCGCGGTCTGATCGGGTTCTCCAACGAGTTCATGAACCTGACGCGTGGCACCGGGCTGATCAGCAACATCTTCGACGGCTACGAGCCCTACCGTGGCGAGATTGCCGGGCGCAAGAACGGCGTGCTGATCAGCATGGACGACGGCGAGATCATCACCTACGCGCTGGGCAAGCTCGACGACCGCGGCCGCATGTTCGTGCGCCCGGGCGACCCGGTGTACGAGGGCATGATCGTCGGTATCCACAGCCGCGACAACGACCTCGTCGTCAATGCGACGCGCACCAAGCAGCTGACCAACTTCCGCGTCAGCGGCAAGGAGGACGCGATCAAGATCACGCCGCCGATCGATCTCACGCTGGAGCTGGCGGTGGAGTTCATCGACGACGACGAGCTCGTCGAGATCACGCCCAAGAGCATCCGGCTGCGCAAGCGGTTCCTGAAGGAGCATGACCGCAAACGCGCGAGCCGAGAGGCCGCATAGCGGCCCCACGGCCCGCGCGTTGCGCTTTCAGTGGGCTCCCCCGCGCCCCCTCCGGCAGGGGGCTCCAGCCAGGTGATTGCCCGGCTCGCTGCGCGAGCCTCTGGTGGGGTGCGGAGGGTGCGCGACGGACCGCCCGGAGCGCGCACGTGCATTGGAGTCTCCATGGTCCAAGGGATGAACTGGCGATGACGCATCGGCGGGCGGTCTGGACGATGGTGGCGGCGGCGCTGCTGTGGAGCATCGCCGGCGTCGTCGCACGCCAGGTCGAGCAGGCGCAGGGCTTCGAGCTGAACTTCTGGCGCAGCGCCTTCAACGCGCTTGCACTGGTGGCGCTGCTGTCGTGGCTGCGCGGGCCGCGCCGCCTCGCACGTGAGCTGCGCGAGGGCGACGCGCGCCTGTGGCTGTCGGGGCTGTGCTGGAGCGTCATGTTCACCGCCTTCATGCTCGCGCTGACGCTGACGACGGTGGCCAACGTGCTCGTCACGATGGCGCTCGCGCCGCTGGCGACGGCCCTCGTCGCGCGCACCGCGCTCGGCCATCGGTTGCCGCCGCGGACCTGGGCCGCGATCGCGCTCGCTGGGCTGGGCATTGCCTGGATGTACGGTGCCCAGGTGCGCACCGTCGACGCGCGCCATTGGCTCGGCACCGCCATCGCGCTGGCGGTGCCACTGGCCGCCGCCGTGAACTGGACGCTGCTGCAGGCGCGCCGGAGCGCGCCCGCGGGCGGCGACTTCATGCCTGCGGTGCTGATCGGCGCCGTGATCTCGGCCCTGCTGACGCTGCCTGCGGCCTGGCCGCTGGCCGGCACGGCCGCCGACATCGGCTGGCTGGCGCTGCTGGGCGTGGCGCAGCTGGCCGTGCCTTGCCTGCTGGCGGTGCGCGCGGCGCGCGTGCTGAGCGCACCCGAGATCGCGCTGCTCGGGCTGCTGGAGGTGGTGTTCGGCGTGCTGTGGGCCTGGCTGGGCGCCGGCGAGGCGCCGGGGCCGGAGGTGCTGGCCGGCGGTGGCCTGGTGCTGGCTGCGCTGGTGGCGCACGAGCTGCTCGCGCTGCGGCGGCGCCGGCCCGCGCCGGTGGTCGGCTGACGCGGTCGCCGACCCCGCCGCCCCTAGGGTGAGCCCGGGGCGGGGAGCCGGCCTGACCGGCCTAGCATGTGCTCCATGCCCCCCACGCCGCGCATGCAGCAGCTCTCCGGCCTCGATGCCACATTCCTCTACCTCGAGACGCCGGAGATGCCGATGCACGTCGGTGCGCTCCAGGTCTTCGAGCTGCCCAAGGGCTTCCGCGGTCGCTTCGCCACCGCGCTGCGCAAGCACGTGTCGGCCCGCCTGTCCGCCGCGCCGGTGCTGCGGCGTCGCCTGTGGTGGATGCCTCTGAATCTGGCCAATCCGGCCTGGGTGGACGCCGACCCCGACCTGCGATGGCACATCGTCGAACACCGGCTTCCGAAGGGCGTCGGCATGACCGAGATGCAGGCTGAAGTGGCGGCGCTGCACCCGGTGCTGCTCGACCGCTCGCGGCCGCTGTGGCGTATGCACGTGTTCGAGGGTCTGGCACCGGGGCCGGACGGCCGTGCCCGCGTCGGGCTGTACACGCAACTGCACCACGCCGCCGTCGACGGCCAAGCCGCCGTCGCACTGGCCGCGGTGCTGCTGGACACGACCGAGCAGCCGCGCGCGCCGGCGCTGCGCATGGCGCGCCGCGGCCAGGTCTTCCAGCTCGGCGTCAGCGAGATGCTGCGCGGCGCGCTGGCCCACCAGGCCAGCAAGGTGGTGCAGATCGTGCGCGAGCTGCCGTCGGCCGTCGGCACGCTGAAGGACGCCGCGGTGCTGGCCGCGTCGCGCAGCGCGCTGTTCGGCGGATCCAAGCGGCCGTCCAACCTCGCGCTGGCGCCGCGGCTGGCGTTCAACGCCACGGTCGGCCGCACGCGCGCCTTTGGCACCGCGACGCTGCTGCTGGCCGACGTCAAGGCGGTCGGCAAGGCGCTGGGCGCGACCGTCAACGACATGGTGCTGATGCTGTGCAGCACGGCGCTGCGCCGCTACCACGCGCGCCGCCAGGTGCTGCCGCGCAAGAGCATGATCGCCGCGGTGCCGATCTCGTTGCGCGAACTGGGCGACGACGCGGCCGACAACCAGGCGTCGATGAGTCTCGTCAGCCTGGGCACCCAGATCGCCGACACGCGCCGGCGCCTGGCGCACATCCTGGCCGCCACGGCGGCGATGAAGGAGGCGATGGGTTCGGTCGAGTCGCTGCTGCCGACCGACTTTCCTTCGCTCGGCGTGCCCTGGCTCATGGAGGCCGCCACGGCCTTGTACGGGCGCGCCCGCGTGGCCGACCGCATCCCGCAGGTCGCCAACCTGGTGATCTCCAACGTGTCCGGGCCTCCGGTGCCGCTGTACTTGGCCGGCGCGCGGCTGCTCAGCAATCACCCGGCGTCCATCATCGTGCACGGCCTGGGCCTGAACATCACGGCGCAGAGCCAGGCCGGCTGGCTGGACTTCGGCCTGATGGCCGACGGCGAGGCGCTGCCCGACGTGCAACGGCTCGCCGACGACATCGTGACGGCGCTCGACGACCTGCGCGAGATCGTGCCGCCGGCCGAGGCGGCATCGCCCTCGCTGATCGGCCTGGCGCGGCAGGGCCTGGGGCAGGCCGTGGGCGCGGCCACCGGCATGGCCACGCGGACGGCGCGCGACGTCGTCGACACGGCCGTCCGCACGGCGATCAAGACCGCGGTGCGCGGCACCACGGCGACCCTGGCGGGCCTCGGGCGCGGGACCCGCGCGCGTGGCGCCAGCGACGACGACGAGCGGCCGCGCAAGGCGGGTGCACCGGTCGCAAGTGGCGCGAAAGGACGCGGCCGGGCCGGCTAACATCTGCCACGATGCCGCGCCTTCCTTCGACGTCCCGAGCCGCCGCCACGCCGGTGCGGCGCCGCCCACCCAGGCCGAAGCCGCCCGAGGCGGTCGAAACCGAGACCGAAGCCGAGACCGAGGACTCGATCCTGCACGCCCTGCAGGCGCCCGGTCTGTGGCTGATGATGATGGAGGCGCGCGCCCCGTGGGAGCTCGCCGCGCTGCTGGCGGTGTCGCCCTGGCTGCACCGCCTGCCGGCCGGCGACGGCCACCCGGTGCTCATCCTGCCCGGGCTGGGCGCCTCCGACGCCAGCACGCTGGCGGTGCGTCAGTTTCTGCAGCGCCAGGGCTACACGCCCTACGGCTGGAACCAGGGCTTGAACCTCGGGCCGCGCCCGGGCGTGCTCGAGGGCTGCCGCGCCCGGCTCGACGAATTGTTCGCCCGCCACCGTGAGCCGGTGAGCCTGGTCGGCTGGAGCCTGGGCGGCATCTACGCGCGCGAGCTGGCCAAGGAGGCAACGCCCGAGGTGCGCTGCGTGATCACGCTGGGCACACCGTTCACCGGTCACCCGCGCGCCACCAATGCCTGGCGTTTCTACCGGTGGGTCAGCGGCCAGCAGGCGCACGACGACGAACTGCTGGCCGAGGTGCGACGACCGCCGCCGGTGCCGACGACCTCGATCTACAGCAAGACGGACGGCATCGTCGCCTGGGAGTGCAGCATCAACCCGCCACGGCATGCCCACACCGAGAACATCGAGGTGCACGCCAGCCACCTCGGCATGGGCATGAACCCGCTGGCCTTGTACGCGATCAGCGACCGCCTGCGCCAGGATCCGGCGCATTGGCGCCGCTTCGACGTCGCCGGTGCGCGGCGCTGGTTCTTCAAGGTCGCGCACCAGCCGTCGGCGATGATCGAGCGCTACTGATGCAGGTCCGTGCGAACGGCCTGGCGATCGAGGTCGACCAGCGCGGCCCCGCCGACGGCGAACCGCTGCTGCTGATCATGGGGCTGGGCATGCAGCTGGTCGCCTGGCCCGACGAACTGGTGGACGCGCTCGTCGACCGGAGCTTTCGCGTCGTGCGCTTCGACAACCGCGACACGGGCCTGAGCGAAGGCTTCGACGCCGCGGGCGTGCCCAACCTCGCGGTCGCGGCGCTGCGCTGGCTGCTGCGCCTGCCGGTGCGTGCGCCCTACGGCATCGCCGACATGGCGGCCGACGCCCTGGGTGTGCTGGACGCGCTGGGCATCGAGCGCGCCCATGTCTGCGGCGCGTCGATGGGCGGCATGATCGCCCAGCACCTCGCGGCGCGCCACCCTGAGCGCGTGCGCAGCCTGGCGCTGATGATGACGACCAGCGGGTCGCGCCGCCTGCCGCAGCCGGCCGGTCACGTGCGCCGCGCGCTGCTGGCGCGCCCGCGCGACAACGGGCAGCAGGCCGTCGTCGCACACCTCGAGCGGCTGTTGCACCTGATCGGCAGCCCGGACTACCGGCCCGACCCGGCCGAGTTCCACCGCCGCCTGGTCGCGACCGTGGAGCGGGCGTGGCGACCGGCCGGCACTGCGCGCCAGCTCGTCGCGGTGGCGGCCGACGGCGACCGCACGCCGCTGTTGCGCCGCATCGCGGCGCCGACCGTCGTCATCCACGGCAAGGCCGATCCGCTGGTGCCGGTCGCCTGCGGCGAGGACCTGGCGCACCACATCGCGGGGGCGCGCATCGACATCGTGCCTGGCATGGGGCACGACCTGCCGGCACCGCTGCTGGCGCGCTTTGCCGAGACCATCACGGCCAACGCCCGGCGTGCAGGCCCGAACGCGGGACAATCGACGCATGACGCATGCCAGCCCCTGGCGCCTGTCGGTGGCGCCGATGATGGAGTGGACGGATAGGCACTGCCGCCACT
>CAZQPN010000189.1:0-5937 GCA_964595215.1 uncultured Rubrivivax sp.
CCACCGGACCGCGCGCCGCCACGTGCAGCACGATCACGCCGTAGGCATGGTCGGTCGCGAGCAAAGGATAGGCGCACTGGGCCAGGCCGCTGGCCTCGTCGACGACAACGCCGCGGCGCTCGGTGAGCGCCTGCTCGGCGACCTCGGCCAGGAAGGACATGTCGCGCCCGGGGTCGGGCCAGACGGCCGCCGGGACATAGCGTTCGTCTTCATCGTGCAGCAGCAGCAGGCCGGCCTGAGTCCCCGGTACCCATTGGCACAGGATGCCCAGCCAGGCACGGCAGAGCTGGTCGGAGGTGCGCGCCTGGACAAGCTGTGACCAGAAGTCCGCACCGGTGTCGCTGGCTGCGGCATCGCCACCGCCGAGCCGCGGACCGGAGGCCACCACGCCGACGACAGCGGCGGATTGCACACTGCTGCCCGGCAAGGTCATCCGAAGGTGCACACGAGGCCATGAGCCACATTGGCGCCGGGGCGGCCCCGATCAGGCCAAGCCAGGGCGAGATCAGCCGGCTCGAGACCCTGCTCTTCCGACCGTCGGCTGAAGGCGCTGGAATCCACTGTCACTTCGGCGTCGGTCAGGTCATCGGGAGGGTTTCGGGGCCGGCCGGCGATGGCAGGCAGAGCACAGGCAGGCCAAGGGCATGTCGCAGCCATATCCCAGTATCGCTTCCGAGGATAGCCGCACGCATCCGGAGATAGCCAAGCAATGCACACGGGCCGCGTCGAACTCGTCCTGCCGCGGATGCGTCAGAGCGATCCCATGCGGCATCGGATGCGGCATCTGGCTGGATGCGAGTGCCGGATCGACGATGCCAGGCGGATGCGCCGGTGAATCTCGGTCCGTCGATCACCCTTCCCACTTCTTGGCCGACACACTCCATGCGTTGACTGGCACCGGCTTGGCCGGCGCGACCCACGCGCTCAGCCACGCTGCGTCGCCGCTCGCCGACAAGGCAAACTCGCGCGCGCCCTGGCCCAGGGACACGGTCACCGGCCTGCGCGTCGCCGTGGCCGGCGGAGGCACGATGTGGATCGTGCCGCTGCTGCCGTCCGCGACGACCTGCGGCAGCGAGCCGTCCGTGAGCGGTGTGTCGTTGAGTCGCAGGGCCACGAGGTCGACGCTCAGCGCGCCGCTGGCGTTTCGGGCGACGTCGAAAGCCAACTCGAACACCGCGCGCGTGCCGGATTCCGCCGCTGTGCTGCGGGTGAGGTCCAGCGTCACTTCGCCCGTGGCCGGGTGCGCTGCGGTGCCGATGAAGTCGCTCGACAGGCCGGTCCTTTGCAGGCCGGCGAAGCTGAGCCGGTCCGGGTCGTATCGAACGGTCGCCTGCACCGACTGCAGTCCGGCGGCCATGTCGATCGTCACCGGCAGGGCCGCCCGATCGCCGGCCGACACGGTCGCGGCGCCCAGCAGCACCGACGCGTCGGCATCCGTCAGGGCCGACGGCGAGACACCCTCCGGGATCGGCGGGAGGTGTCGCTGGGGTTTGCCGTCGAGATGACGCGAGATCGCCGCCGCGTCGGAGGACTGCAGCCGCCCGTTGGGGATCACGTCGCCGATGATCACCGGATCCACCAGCGGCCAGGCGCCAAAACCGGAGTCCTGCCCGCGAGCGACACGCGTGAGCTGCTGGGCGTCCGACATCGTGTACGCACCGTCACCGGTCGCGTCGCCCAGGAAGGCCACGGCGAGCAGGCCTTCGTCGGCGAGCACCGCCCTGGCCCCGGCGTCCAGCGACACATTCGCCAGCTCGAGCAGGTTCGTCGCACCGTATGGCGCGGTGAGCGGCACGGTGGCATCCAGATGGCCCAAGACGATCCGACCGCCGCCGAGCGGAGCACCGAAAAGGATGTCCACCTGCAGTTCGCCAGCCGTGGAGTCATCGACGCTGACGCTGCTGCCCGCCCGCAGTGCACTGCCGCTCAAGCCCGTGACCATCAGCAGGCTCGGGTCATAGCGCAGCGTGAAGCTCAGGCTGGTGGCGCCGGCCGCGTTGCTCAGGACAAGCGGGAACACGTAGCGGCTCGCCTCGATGGCCAAGGTTTGACCGGGGCCACGGGCCAGCTCGCCTACCGACAACACGGCGGCGCTGGCCGACGGCGCCACGCTGAAGCCTTGCACGTAGTCGTCGCCTGCCGTGCCGTCAGCGTTGCCGTCCAGCAGACCGCCTGCCGCTGACGCGAAGCCGTCCGTGCGCGACGCGAGGGTCAATGTGTAGCCACCTGCGGCCAGCACGCCGCCGGTACGGATGAACTGCAGGCCCTGGCGGTCGTCGTCCAGCACCACGGTGCCGACCACCGGAGCGCCGTCGGGTCCCAGCAGGACCAGATCAGGCAGGCCCATGCTGGTGGGCTGGCCGCTGTACAGGTTCAGCACCGCCGGGTCGACCGGGGCGTTCAGGCGCAGCCGGAAACCGGTGTCGGTCATGTCGAACGAGACGACCCGCAGCGTCGATGCGCCGGTGACTTCGATCTGCACCGTGCCGGTCGCCGCGCCGCCGAAGCCGTCGCCCAGCGCATAGGTGAACGCGGTAGCCCCGGTGAAACCAGCCGCAGGCGTGAAGCTGAAACTCCCGTCGGCAGAGGCCAGCACGCTGCCTTGAAGACCGGTCGGATCGATCGAGACGACCGTGAGCAGATCCCCGTCGGCATCGCTGTCGTTGGCCAACACCCCGGGCGCAGGCACAGAGAGGGTTCCACCCGAAGCCACCGTGTAGTTGTCCGTAGCTGCCACTGGCGCCGTGTTGATCACCGCGATCGTGAACTCGGCGCTCGCCGTCGTCACGCCATCGGTGATCGTGTAGGTCAGCACCTCGGTGCCGACAAAACCGGTGTCCGGCGTGTAGGTGAACGAGCCATCGGTCACGACGCTGATCGTGCCGTTGGCGGGCGCCTCGAAGCTGATGACCTGCAGCGGATCGCCGTCGGCGTCGCTGTCGTTGACCAGCAGCCCGGCGGCGGCGCCCACCGTCAGCACCTGGTTGGCACGGACGCTGTAGCTGTCGTCGTTGGCGACAGGCGCGCTGTTGCCGGCGATCACCGTCACGGCCAGCGGCGAGGCCTCGTAGGTCCCGTCCTCGTCGAGGGCACTGACGACGATGCCGACGTTCCCCGCTGCCGCATAAGCGTGCGTGGCGCTCGTGACCGTGCCGCTGAACACCTGCGCGGCACTGCCGTCGCCCCAGTCCACGGTCCACTGGCTGACGGTGTCGTCCCCCGGATCCGCGGCACCGAAGCTGACCGTGTAGACCTGCCCCTGGCCTACCGTGGTCGCGCCACTGACCGTCAGCGTCGGCGCCACGTTGGCCACCACGACGTCGAAGCGGGTCTCGGTGCTGGCCTGCCCGTCGCTGACCCGCACGGTGATGGCCTGCGTCAGCGGGCCGTCGGCCGGCGTCCAGCTGAAGACCCCGCTGCTCGGGTCGATCGCCGCGCCCGCCGGGCCGCCCACCAGGGTGTAGCTCAGGCTGGCGCTGTCGATGTCGCTGGCCGCCACGGTGAGGTTCACCGTGCTGCCCTCGGCGACGTTCTGCGTGGCCACCGCGGTGACCACCGGGGCGTCGTTGACCGCCCCAACCGTGATGTCGACCGTCGCCGTCGTCACACCGCCTTGGCCGTCGTCGACCTCGATCTCGAAACTGTCGGCTCCGAAGTAGTCGGCGTCCGGCGTGTACGTGACCTGCCGGGTCGTGGCGTCGAAGCCGCTGAGCACGCCGTGGCTCGGCCCGCCCAGGAACCTCACCGTCAGCGCATCGCCGTCGGGGTCGGCGTAGCTGAGCGTGATCGTGACCGCCTGGTCCTCGTCCGTGCTCGCGCTCTGCGGGCTCGGCACCACCGGCGAGGCGTTGCCGGCCAGCACCTGCACGCTCAGCGTGCCCGCGCCGATCCACGTCCCGTCCTCGTCCGTCAGATCCACGCTGATGTTCTGCACGCCGGCATCGGCATAGGTGTGCGTGACGTCGCCGCCGGCCGCATGGGTCGACTCGATGCCGTCGCCCCAGCGAACGACGTAGCGGCTGACCGTGTCGTCGCCCGGGTCGGTCACCGCGCCCAGCGTCAGCGTGTAGGTCTGCCCGACCTCCACCGTGGCCGCGCCATCGAGCGCGATCGTCGGCGCCACGTTGGCGACGTCGAGGGCGAGGCTCTCGGTGTCGCTGTCGGCACCGCCGATGTCGCTGACGGTGATCGTGGCATTGAGCGTCTCCGCGCCGTCGGACGTCGCGCGGCTGAGCAGGAAGCTTTGGCTCGTGGTCGTGCCGCTCTGAACGACCCCGTCGTTCCAGTCGACCGTGTAGCTCCAGCCGTCTCCGTTGCTGTCCTCGCCATCCGAGAACACGATGGTGCGGCTGAAGGTGTCGCCTTCGTTGACCGCGCCGGTCGCCTGGCTGGCAATGGCGACGGTCGCAGCCGCCGCGCTGACGATCACCTCCACCGTCGCCACGTCGGCGAACGTGCCATCCTCGTCGGTCAGGCTGACGCGGATGGTCAGCGTGGCCGGTGCGGTGTACGTGTGCGTGACGGCACCCACACCGTCGTGGCTGCTGGTCGTGCCATCACCCCAGTCGATGCCGATGCCCCCGGCCACCAGCGCATCTGCTCCCGGATCGATGTAGTTCGACAGGTTGAGCGTATAGGCCACGCCCACCGTCGCCGTGGCGGGGCCACTGGCGCTGACGTCCGGTGCGACGTTGTTGACCGTGATCGCCTTGGAACCGGCGGCCACGTGCGTGCCGTCTTCGTCGACCAGGTCCACCGTGATCGTCGGGTTGCTGAGCCCGTCGGCGTAGACATGGGTGACGTCGCCGCCAGTGGCGTGGATCGAACGGGTGCCGTCACCCCAGTTGACGACGTAGCTGCTCACGCTATCGACACCCGGGTCCGACACCGCACCGAGGTTCAGCGTGTAGCTGGCCCCTTCGTCGACGCTGTCGGCCCCGCTCAGCGCGATGGTGGGCGCGACGTTCGTGACCGTCAGGCTCTTCGTGCCCAGCACGAAGCTGCCATCCTCGTCACTGGCGCTGACCACGATGGTCGGACTGCTCGCGCCGTCAGCGTAGGTGTGGCCAAAGGTGCCCGAGGCCGTCGACCATTCGGCCGGGTTGAAGTTCTCGACCGTGCCGTCGCCCCAGTCGATGCGGTAGCCGGTGACGGTGTCCGAACCCGGATCGACCACCGCCCCGACCGTCAGCGTGTAGGCGCTGCCCTCGGCCACGCCGTCCGCTCCGCTCACCAGCGCCGTCGGCGCGACGTTCGTGACGGTGACATCGAAGCTGTCGCTGTCGCTTTCGCCCGCGTCGTCGGTGACGGTGACGGTGATCGGCCTCGTGGCGTCGCCGTCGCCGAAGACGCGGCTGATCTCGAAGCTCTGGCTCGCGGTCGACCCGGTCTCGTCGGCCGTACCATCGTTGTCCCAGTCGACGGCCCAGGTCCAGCCGGGCGCGCCGTTGTCGACGCCGTCGCTGAAGCTGACGGTGCGCGTCAGCGTCTGGCCTTCGGCGAGCGTCACGTCGGCGCCGGCATCGACGGTGACAGTGGCTGCCGCCGGGTCGACGGTGAGTTCCAGCGTCGCCACGTCCGCAAAGGTGCCGTCCTCGTCGGTCAGGCTGACGCGGATCGTCCGGGCACCCGCGCTGGCGTAGGTGTGCGTGACGTCGCCGACGCTGTCGTGAGTGCTCGTCGTGCCGTCGCCCCAGTCGACCCCGATGCCGCCCGCCACCAACGTGTCGTTGCCCGGGTCGACGTAGTCCGTCAGGCTCAGCGTGTAGGCCACGCCCACGGTCGCCGTGCCCGACCCGCTGGCGGTGAGATCCGGGGCGACGTTGTTGACCGTGACGGCCTTGGTGGTGCTGGCGCTGCCACCGTCCTCGTCAGACACCGTTACGGAGATCGTGCGCGCGGTCGCGTTGACCGGGCCGTCCTCGTCGTCGACGAAGA
>CAZQPN010000190.1:0-5935 GCA_964595215.1 uncultured Rubrivivax sp.
GCCCCGCGCCGTCGCGGTGCGCCCCTGCGCACGGATCTCGCCCAGCAGCGACGCGACCGCGTGGTCGGCCGCGCCATGCGGGCCCAGCAGCCACCGCGTGCACGGCATGGCTGGCTTGGACAACACCTCGCGCGCGCACTGCTGCTGCAGCCGCGAGTCCAGCCCCAGCGCCAGTTCCTCGCGGTTGTGGTGCGAGTGCGGGTTGGTGGCCGTGTAGCGGTAGGCCTGCACGGGCAGGTGGCAGTAACGGCGCGTCTGGTCGAGCACCGGGTAGGCGATCGCCAAGTCGCAGGCCGCGGGCAACCACGTGCCACCGGCGTCTTGGAAGCGGTCTTCCGGCACGGCTGCGAACAGCTCGGCCCGGAACGTGAACATGTGGCTGGTCAGCCACCCCTGCCCCCGCGGTGACCGGAATGGGTCGAGCGGGCCGTTGCTTCCGGCCTGCCCTTGGTCGGTCACGTAGTTGGTCCAGACGACGTCGTAGCCCTCGGCGTAACGCGCGGCCACCTGCGCCAGCGCATCGGCCGTTGCGAGCTGGTCGTCGGCGTCGACGATGGCCACGAAGTCCGTCCCGCCGAGCGCCGCCCGCAGGTGCACGTGGGCATTGCGCGCCTTGCCCCAGGGCTCGGGGTTGGCAACGACCGTGTGGCGGCCGTCGAAGTACTCGCCCAGCATGCGACGTGCGATGGCCGCGGTGCGGTCTTCGGAGCAGTCGTCCACGAACAGCACGTGCAGCTCGGTGTGGGTCTGCCACGCCAGGCTCTCGATCTACGCCTCTACATAGCGTTCGCAGTTGCGGCCGGTCATGAAGACCAGCGCGCGCAGGGGCATCGGGTTCATCGGAGGTCCTCCGCCTCGGGCCCAGCGTCGGGGCCGGTGCCTACGGTCCGCGTCACGGCTGGGTCCAGGCGGCCAGCCAGGTCTGCAGGTGGTCGCCGGCGAGCATCCAGTCAGACTGCACACATTCGCGCAGGGCATCCCCGCGCCGACCCGCCTCGTCCAGGTCGGCGACGTGGTCGCGGATCGCCCCGACCCACTCCCGGAAGCGGTTCTTCACCCGCGTCACGGGCAGGGCGTCCTCCCGGTAGCAGCGCAGGTCGCTGCATACCACCGGCACGCCGCAGGCCCCGTACTCCAGCAGCCGCAGGTTGCTCTTGCATTCGTTGAAGAGGTTCTCCTCCAGTGGCGCCAAGCCGAGGTCGAGGTTCAGGCCGGCCAGCTTGGCCGGGTACTGCTCGATCGGGACGCCCGCGTGGACCTCGTGCACGACTTCCAGCAGCGCATCCGGACACATGCCGAAGAAGACCCACTCGACCTCGTCGGACAACGCCTTGACCACGTCGACGATGAGCGCCAGGTCGCCGCCGTGACCGGCCCCGCCGGCCCAGCCCACGCGCGGCTTCGTGCCGCGCCCGCGCTCGCTCGCCAAGCCCTGCCACCACGCCGGTGGCAGGCGGTTCTTGACGACGCGGATGTCCGCGTGCAGCCCCTCGAAGGCCTCGGCCAGCGCCGGCGTGGAGACGACGAACCGGTCGACGCAGCCCAGGCCGCGGCGCAGCGAGCGCATCGCGTCCTTCGGTATTCCGTCCCGGAATGCACTCTTGAGCGGCAGGTTGGGCAGGTAGTCGTCCAGCTCGTAGACCTTGAACGCGCGCGAGAAGACCTTCAGGCGGCGCATGGCCTCCAGGCGCTGCTCGCCGATCTGCCGCTGCAGCACGACGACGTCCGGATCGAGGCGCGCCAGCTCGGCCGGTAGCAGCGGTGTTTCGCGCACGACGCCGTCGACGAGGCCGGCGTCCGCCAGTGCCCGCATCGGCTGCAGCACGCGGTACTCGCCGCATCCGAAGCGGTCCGCCGGGTGCGCCAGCACGACCGGCTGGGGCCGCCACGGCAGCGGTCGCAGCGTCAGCGCGGTGTCGGCCTCGAAGTCGAAGCCGCGCCCGGTGAGCGACAGGTTCGGGTTGTAGGCCGGATCGCGCGCGATCTGCGGCAGCCACCTGGCGTATAGCGCGTCCTGCTCGGCCGTGAACCGGGCCAGCTTCCTGGCATGCGCGGCGTCGTCGACCTGCCGCTGGCTGACGCTGCCCTCGTGCAGCAGCACGGCGTGCGGGGTCCAGACCGTGAGATAGCCCGCCGCACCGGCCTTCAGGCACAGGTCGACGTCGTTGTACGACACCGCAAAGGCCTGTTCGTCCATGCCGCCGACGGCCTCGTAGACCGCCTTGCGGATCATCAGGCAGGCGGCCGTGACGGCGCTGTAGTTCTGGTCGAGCCGCAGACGCTGCATGTAGCCCTGCGCGTCCCGTGGGTCGCCGGAGAACACGTGCTCGGCCGGCCCACGCAGGCCCAGCACGACACCGGCATGCTGGATGCGTCCGTCTGGGTACAGCAGCTTGGCGCCGACGATCCCGACCTCCGGCCGCTGGGCGTGGTTGAGCAGCGCGTCGAGCCAACCCGGGTCAAGCACCGCGGTGTCGTTGTTGAGCAGCACGAGGTAGTCGCCCCGGGCCTCGCGCGCCGCCATGTTGTTGATGGCCGAGAAGTTGAACGGGTGCGGGTAGGACAGAACCCGGACCCGTTCGTCGTCCATCGCGACCACACCGTCCAGCCATGCGCGGGCGGCGGCGTCCTCGCTGCGGTTGTCGACGATGAGCAGCTCGTAGTGCGGGTAGCGCGTCTGCTCGAGCAGGCTCTCGACGCAGCGGCGCAGCATCGGCAGCTGGTCCTTGGTCGGCACGATGATCGAGACCAGCGGCTGGTCCTCGTGACCGTACTCGATGCGGTACTGGCGCGCCTGCACGCACGTGACGCGAGCGTGCGCGTAGCCGCGTCGGCGCAAGTGTTCGCCGATCACGGCCTCCTCGTCGGGCTCGCGGCCGGCAGCCGGGGCCGGCGTCACGACCAGGGGCTCGGCCACGTGGCCGAAGCCGGCGATGCCGCTGTCGTCGACCAGCCGGAGCAGCAGGCTCAGCTCGAGGGCGCCGGGATGGCGATCGTCGAGGCCGCCGACGCGCTCCCAGGCATCTCGAGCGACCAGCACATGGCGCGCCATGGCGGCCGGGAAGCTCAGCAGCAGGTCGAGGTTGAAGGCGGGGCGGAACAGCGCACCCAGGCTGCCGTCGGCGGCCCGGACGATGGCGTCGGCGAAGACGGCCCGGCATCCGCCGGCCGAGACCAGTTCGATCGCCACACGCAGCAGGCCGGCGTCGGTGAGCCGCTCGCCGGCCTCTACGAGCAGGATCCACTGCGTGTCCAGCCGCGCGACCTCGGCGTTGACGACCGCGGCGGTCGCCGTCGGTCGCGCGTGCACGACCCGAGGCCTCCCCGCCAATGGGGGCGGCGTGTCGCAGGCGCTGACCACGACGGCGCGCGCGAGCGGTAGCGAGCGTACGGCCTGCGCCAGGCTGTCGCAGGTGGTGGCCAGGCCCTCGGCGTCGCCGCGCGGGTCCAGCACGACGATGCCGATCGACGTGCACTGCCCTGCGCCAGCCAGCCGCGCCTGCATCGACTCGGCCTGTCGCTCGTCCGGCGTACGGGCTTCCAGCCACGCCAGGAGCTGGCCCGACGCGCCGCGGCGCGCCGGCGGCAGCGGCTCGCGGCTGTCCATGATCGGCAGGGGGGCGGCGCGCAGACCGGCCTTCAGGGCAAGCAGCGCGAAACCGCGCTCCAGCGCGTGGGCCAGCGTCCCGTCGAGCTGTCCCGCCTCGGCCTCGAAGTCCTCCTGGGTCAGGCCCGCGTCGCGCAGCTGGGCCAGCACCGCCCCGCGGACCCAGAACATCGTGCCTTGCACGAAGTGCATTTCCAGCGGGTCCGCGCGGACCTGCAGCCGGTCGGCCAGCGCCTGCAGCCCCGGTGCGTTGGAGCCCAGCCCGTAGGCGTCCTTCACCGTGACCATCCACGGCAGCGGCCCGGCGAGGCCGACGTCGGGCGCCGCCTCCAGGCTCGCCAGCAGGTCCGACACCCGTCCGGGTGGCAGCAGATGGCGTATCAGACTGCGGCGCCAGCGCACACCCTCGGCCGGCCCGAGGTGGGGCGAGCGCTTGGTGTGCAGCTTGAGAACGTGGTCGAAGCCGCCCAGGTCGTGCGCCTGCAGCAGCGCCACCAGTGCGCCCAGGTCGCGCCCGCGGTTGTGGACGCCGACCACGGTCGCCGACGGCACGTCGGTCGTCACGATGCGGCGCACCCATGCCAGCTTGTCGACCGGCGTCGTGACGAACAGCTGCGTGTGCGGGGGCAGCTCGGCCAGCGCGCGTTGGAACTCCGGCCAGTCGTCGGCGTAGAACAGGTGGACCACCACGGCCAGCCGCAGCCCGGCCAGCACCGGCGGTGCCAGGCCGGAGCCGGCGGGCACCTGCAGCGGCCCGGTCGCCGGGAGGGCTCGGACCGGTGTCTGCCGCGGCGGTGCGCCCAGCAGCGCCTCGAGGGTAACCGGGGCGAGCGACGACAGCACCGCCATGCGCTGCGACACCAGGTGTGCCGCGGGGTGCAGTCCGTAGATGCGGGCGTAGTCGCATGCGACCTGCTCCCTGCCGTGCTCGGTGTTGCGATGACGTCGCCAGTCGCCGGCCGACTGGTGCACCGTGAGCACGGTGGCGTCCACGACGCACGCGCGCGGCTGGTGGCGAGGTGATGCCAGGTTGTCCAGCAGGAACAGCCAGTCCTCGTGCGTGCGCAACGCGCTGCAGAAGGGGGTCGTGATCGCCGCGCGGCGGATCGCGAACCCGCCGATCGGGAACTGGTTGCGCAGCAGCAGGGGATCGGTGCCATGCCAGGCCACGCGCACCTGCTGTGCGTCGACCTCGCGCCACTCGGCATCCTCACGGACGATGCGGTAGTGCCCGGCGCACAGGTCCGCCCCGCGGCGCTCGCCCTCGCCGACGAGGTGTTCGATGGCCAAATCGCACAGGGTGTCGTCGTCGTCCAGGAACACGACCCACTCGCCACGGCACCGCGCGAGCGCCCGGTTGCGCGACGCGGCGACCCCGCGCAGCCCGCCGTCGGGCTGGACGTAGCGGATCTCGCAGCCCGGGGGCGCTGCGGTGGCGACTTCGTCGACGACTGCGGCCGACGACAGGTCGTCGTCGTCTTCGGACACCAGCACCTCGAGCGGCCGACGCGCGCTGGCCTGCGCCACGACGCTGCGCAAGGCCCTGCGCAGCAGCCGCGGCCGCTTGTAGGCCGTGACGATCACGCTGACGGGGATGTGGGAGGTCACGTCGACACCTCGAAGGGTCCTGGCGAGGCCGATATCGCCGGATGGTGATGAAGCGCGCCGCCCGACCGGTGCCGGTGCCCGCCCGGATACCACTGGCCGCGCGCAGGACCCAATATAGGAACGCGCATCGCACCCGAAGCCCGGATATGCGCTGCCTTCGCGGCCCAACTGCGAGCCGGGCCGGTCCACGGGCGCCGTCCCGGACACCGAGCAGTCGTGCACGCCCGGCGCCGCGGGCGGCGGGTCGGGCTCAAGCGCACGACAAGCCCGCCGAAGACCCCCCCTTAGCCCCGGCCTATCGCCGCTGGCGGCCGACGGGAACCCTCACAAGTCCCCTCGAGTTGCGACTAAAGATTCGCCGGGCGCCGACCGATACCCTCCCCAACGGGCCCGAGCAATCGGCAACCCGGGGTCCGGAACAGCCGGCCGATGGTTCGACGAAGGCACTCTTTCGAAGCCTCCTGTCGCATCTACGGATGACTGCCGCCGGGCGCAGCCAGCGCGAGCTGGCAAGGCCAGGGGTCCGAAAGGGCCACTGGCTGAGGCAAAGCCGGCGTCCAAGCCGGGAGTCAATCATCCTGAAGGAGTCCTTTCATCATGGGAATGTCTGTCAATACCAACGTGATCTCGTTGAACGCCCAGCGCAACCTGGCGTCCACCCAGTCGTCGCTCGGCACGGCCATGCAGGAGATGATCGACAAGCTGCGGAGCATCATTGCC
>CAZQPN010000191.1:0-5934 GCA_964595215.1 uncultured Rubrivivax sp.
AGGACCTGGCGAGCCTCATCCAGGGGCTGCCGTCGACTCCGCGCCGATGAGGGAGAGCCCCACGATGCACATGCCCCCGCCCGAGCCGCGGCCGACGCCGCATCCGCCGCAACCCCCGCGCCCGCCTGGGCCGCCCGGGCCGCCCGAGCCCCCTGATCGGCCGCCGCGGCCGAGCCCGGGGGACCCGTTCCCGCCAGGCATCCCGGTGCCGCCCGAGGGACCGATCCCCGATCCGCGCCCGCCGGGACCACCGCTGGAGTTCCCGCCGCGCTGAGGCGCCGCGCCGGCCGCCCCGCACGGCACCCACCACAGCCAGGAGGAATTGACATGGATCCCAAGAATCACCGCAGCTTCGGTGTCTTCAAGCCCGTCGGTCATCTGCTGATCTCGTTCCCGTCGCGCGGGCAGGCCCTGAAGGCGGCCGCCACGCTGAAGGACGCGGGCGTCGCGGAAGAGCACGTGCAGCACCTGAGCGACCGCGAGATGCTCGACGAGACCCGGCAGGACCTGCAGGCGGCCAGCCCGCTGGCGGCCTTCGGTCAGGACCTGAACCTGGTCAAGGCGCACCTCGCGCTGGCCGAGCGCGGCTACCACTGGCTGCTTGTGCGGGTGACCAGCGACGAGCAGGCGCGCGAGGTGGCCGATGCGGTCAAGCCCTGCGGCGCCGAGCGCGCGCAGCGCTACGGGCACTTCGTGATCGAGGAGATGATCGAGCACAGCAGCGACACGCCGCGTGTGACCGAGACGCCCGATCGCGGGCTCGATGCCCAGACCGCGTCCGGCCGCGAGACCGAGCGCGCCGAGCTGCGGCCGCCGCCGAAGAGGAGGGCGGGCTGACGGCGCCGTCGACCGGCGAGCACACCGGGCACGGATGCACGGGCCCGACGGCAGCGCGAAACGGAGGAACGGACATGCCGCAGCAGAAGTGGAGCGACAAGCGCGAACGCCAGTACCGGCACGTCAAGCAGAGCGTGCTCGACCGCGGCAAGAGCGAGGAAGAAGCCGAGGAGATCGCGGCGCGCACCGTCAACAAGGCGCGCGCGCAGGCCGGCGAGTCCGACACGGCCAGCCGGACGTCGCTGGACGACATGTCGCCCAGTCGCCGTGGCGGTCTGCGCTCGCACGAGGGCGCCGGCGGCCGCACCTATCGCCAGCTCTATGCCGAGGCCAAGGCGCGCGGCATCGAGGGGCGATCGACGATGAACAAGGCCGAGCTGAAGGACGCGCTGGCGCGCTGACGGATCGGCCCGGCCCGGCCCGGCCGGGCCGCACAGGCAGGGGTGAGGCGGGAACGGCAGTTGCATCTGGGAAAGCACCTTCCACCCGCAGAAAAGGAGAATGTCATGAACCGATCAATGCACCAACGCCGTGTACTGCCTTGGGTGCTGTCGGCCGCCTTGTGCGTCGGCGCCGCCGGCGCAGCGGCGCAGACCGGCGCCGTCGTCGCGACCGCCGCCCTGCCCACGGTGCTGATCGTCAGCCCGAAGGGTTTCGAAGCCGACCCGGACTTCGCCAACGGCTGCTGGGTGAAGCTGTACGACGGCATCGGCTACATCGGCAACCAGCTGACGCTGGTCGGGCCGATCGACCTGCCCGCGATGACACGCACCGGCGCGCCCTGGCGCGACTGGGACAGCGTGGTCGTCGGTCCGCAGGCGCGCGCGACCATCTACGACGCCGAAGGCTTCGAGCAGCATTCGGCGACGCTGAATCCGCGCCAGCGCATCGTCGACATGAGCCTCGCCGGTTTCGGCCAGTTCCGCGACATCGAGTCCGTGCGCGTCAAGTGCAGCACGAGCTGATCGGGAACCTGAACCGCGCTGGCGGCGCGCAGGCTGCACGCCTGGCGTGCCGCGACGACGGCCGAATCGACCCAGTGAAACCTGAACACGAAAGAGATAGAGATGAATACGACTGAACTGACGACGAACCTGACATCGAACCAAGGCAAGGGCAAGACGGCCTCGACCATCGCGCTGGCCGGTTTGCTCGCGGGCCTGCTGGCCATCGCCGGCCCCGCGGCGGCGCAGGACACGAGCCAGAAGGACAACAAGGGCAAGGCCGGCGCATCCACCAGTGCGGCCGCCTCCGGCAAGTCCGGCAAGGACATGAAGTCCGACGCCGGCGGCAAGGTCGATCCGGTGCTCGGCGCCGTGCTGGTCGTGCTGCCGATGGCCCAGGCCGGCGACGACCGGCTCGGCGACGGCTGCTGGGTCCGCTTCTATGACCACCGCAACTTCGCCGGCTCGAACCTGACCCTGGTCGGGCCCGTCGACATGCCGAACATGACGGTGCCGGGCGCGGTGTGGCGCGACTGGGACAGCGCGATGATCGGCCCGAAGGCCCGCGTGACCACCTACGACAACGAAGGCTTCCGCGACCGCACGGCGAGCCTGGCCCCAGGTCAGCAGATCCCCGATCTGCACGACAAGAAGCTGGGCTGGTTCGACGAGATCCATTCGGCCCGCGTGACCTGCAGCGGTTGAGCCCGCGCGCTCGCGCCGGCGGCGCGCGCAGCGCTGCCGCCGTGCGCCCAGGCGCCACCGATCCGGAGGATCGACGATGTTTGAACGCATCGAACGCGCCGGCAGCAGGGCGCACGGCTTTGCCATCATCGACCCGCTCGGCGGTGACGAAGCCGAGGCGCTGCGCAAGACGCTGGAGGCCGCGGTCCGCAGCGAAGGCAAGATCCGCGTGCTGTTCGAGTTGCGGTCGCAGCCGTACGGCGACTTCAAGGCCTTTTGGGACGACCTGAAGTTCCAGGTCAAGCACATCGGCGACCTCGAGCGCGTCGCCGTCGTCGGCGACCGCCGCTGGGAGAAGGCGGCGGTGAAGGTGTTCGACGCCGTCACGTCGGCCACGTGCCGCTACTTCGAGCGCGGCCACGAAGACCTGGCCTGGACCTGGGTCGAATCCTGAGTCGGCCGCCGGCGGCGCGCCGCCGCCTCAGCGGTGGTCGGGGTTCGGGTGATCGAAGCGGCAGCCGGCGTCCCAGTCGCGTCGCACGTTGCCGTGCGCCGGCAGGCCACCGGCGTCGCGCAGCAGGCGTGCCGTGTGCATCAGGTTCCAGGTCATGAAGGTGATGTTGCGCTGCGTGAAGTCGTTCTCCGGCCCGCCCGAGTCGTCGTCGGCGTACGACGGGCCCGGTCCGACGCCGCCGAGCCACGCGGCGTCGGCCTGCGGCGGGGTCGAGTAGCCGATGTGCTGCAGCGCGTACAGGAGGGACATCGCGCAGTGCTTGGCGCCGTCCTCGTTGCCGGTGATGACGCAGCCGGCGGTGCGGCCGTAGTAGATGAACTGGCCCTTGTCGTTGAGCTTGCCCGACTCCGCGTAGAGGCGCTCGATGACGCGCCGGCAGACCGAGCTCTCCTCGCCGAGCCAGATCGGCGTGCCGAGCACCAGGATGTCGGCGTCGAGGACGCGGCGGCTCAGCGCCGGCCAGTCATCGTGCGCAAACCCGTGCTCGGTCATGTCCGGCATCACGCCGGGCGCGAGCGTCAGGTCCACCGGCCGGACCATCTCGGTGCGCAGGCCGTTGGCGTCCATGATGGCCTGCGAGACCGACATCAACGCCTCGGTGTTCGACAGCGTGCCGCTGCGCTTGAGCGTGCAGTTCAGGAACAGCGCCGACAGGCCCGAGAAGTCGAAGCCGTGGCCCTTGCACAGTGCCTCTTGTCTGGCGTTCATCGTCATCGTGTCGATCTCCTGTCCTCTGCGGCCATGTTCCACGGCCATGTCGGTGCCGCCGACCGCGGCGGCCGGGACGGGTCGCCGCCGCGCGCGGCCGCGCGCTTGGTCTGGCGCATGGGCCCGCATGGCCCGAGCGCCGTCGGCGCTGTGGCTATGGTGGGGTCAGCCGCGACGCCTGCCAGGCGAAGAAGCGGACCGGCGGCGTGCGCTCGACGGTCGCGCCGGAGGCGTCCAGCGACTCGATCAGCAGCCGGTGCTCGCCACGCACCACGCCTTTCAGCTCGAACGCGGGTGCGGCCTGCGGCGTCGGCGACGCCTCGCCGTCCAGGATGACCCGCAGCGGCTGGCCGGGCCTGGCACCGGTGACGACCACGGGCACGGTGCCCGCGTTGCTGTGCATCGTCTCGCCGGGCGCCGGCGAGACGATGCGCAGCGACTGGGCCGCGGCGCCGATCGGCGCCAGTGCCCAGCCCAGCAGCAGCGCCAGGGCCGCCGCACGCCGAAGCGGCGTGCCGCCGTTCCTGTGCGCGTGCGGTGCCCGGTGAGTCAAAGCTGCGACTTGAAGTAGTTGAAGGCGCTCTTGAAGGCGTTGCCCACCTTTTCGACCTCGGCGGACATCTTGTCCCACTGGTCCTCGCCCGCGTTCTTGAGGTCGTCGAGCTTGGACTTGAAATCCTTGGACTGCTCGCGCAGCTTGTCGAGTTCCTTCTCGTAGCGCTTCTTGGCGTCGCCCTCGGCCTTCTGCGCCTTCTTCTCGAGGTCTCGGATGCCGTCGTTGAGGTCGTCGAGCTGCGATTTCATCTTCTGGAAGAACTTGTCGCGGTCACTCATGTGGTTTCTCCTTTTCCTTGGTTTCACGGATGTGCCGCCACTGAGACGCACGTGGCGTGCCCGGGCGGCGTCGCCAGGCGGCCAGCGCAGCAACAGGGCCGGCAACACGGTCAGGTTCGCGACCAGCGCCAGCATCATCGCGGCCCCGGTCAGCAGCCCGAAGTGCACGGTCGGCACGAAGTTGGACGCCGCGAGGATCGAGAACCCCACGGCCACCGTGACCGAGGTGTAGACCAGCGCGCGGCCGACGCCTGCGTGGCTTCGGCGCAGCGCGGTCTCGGGATCGGCGCCGGCGGCCATCTCGGCGCGGAATCGGTGCGTGTAGTGGATCGTGTCGTCGACACCGATGCCGGTGGCGATCGCCGCGACGGTCAGCGTCATCAGGTCGAGCGGGATGCGCAGCCATCCGATCAGGCCGAGCATCACCAGCGCCACCAGCGCGTTTGGCGCCAGCGCGATGACGCTGGTGCGCATCGACCCGAACAGCAGCCGGAACATTACCAGCATCGCCAGCAGCACGACGGCGAAGCTCTGCAGCATCGAGCCGAACAGGCTCTGCAGCACGTTGTTGTAGAGCACCGCCAGCCCGGTCAGCCCGACCTGCCCGGGCTGCAGGTCCAAGCGCCGCAGTGGCTCCTCGCGCAGCGTCCGCAGCAGCCGGTCGCGCTGCAGGTCGGGCAGCGTCTCGTAGAGGCGCACGGCGAATCGCAGCTGCCGCCCATCGGCCGACAGGTAAGGGTCGAACAGGCGCGTCCGCAGCTCGTCCGGAATGCGCCGCCCCACCAGCGCCATCACCAGTGTGTCCAGTGGCCGGCCGTCGTTGACCTGCTCGAGCAGGCGCACCGGGGTCGCGAGCGACAGCACCTTGCCGGTTTCCGGCAGCCCGTCGAGGTGGTCGTGGATGCGCTTGACGGTGTCGAGGCGGAAGGGGCTGTACCAGTAGCTCGACGCGCTGAGGTCGGCACCTTCGCGCGTGTCCGTGTCGGATGCCGGCATCGCGGAACCGGACGCGGGCAGTGGCGCGTCGATGATGACGTCCAGCGGCGTCGTGCCGCCGAGGTGGCGGTCGACCGCGACCATGCCCTGGTGGATCGCCGTCGACGGATCGAAGTAGTCGGTGAAGCGGTTGTCGGTGCTCAGCCGCGCCATGCCGGCGACGGCGACGACGCCCGCCGCCGCGGCCAGCGCCAGCGTGGCGCCGGGGTGCGCCCGGCTCGCCGCGCCGAGGCCTTGCGTGACCCGCTGGACGAGGTCCGACCGCGTGCGGCCGCGCGGGGACGGCATCGCGCCCATGATCGGCGGGAAGGCGACGAAGACGAGCAGCAGCGTCGCCGCGATGCCGGCGACCATCATCCAGCCGAAGTCGATCACCGGCCGGATGTCGCTCAGCGTCAGCGACCCGAAGGCGAGCAT
>CAZQPN010000192.1:0-5925 GCA_964595215.1 uncultured Rubrivivax sp.
TCGAAGTTCCGTGCTTAAATTGACGCAATCTTTCCCAGTTCTCCGGAGTTCGCCATGAAGCAGGTCACCGCCATCATCAAGCCCTTCAAGCTCGACGAGGTGCGCGAGTCGCTCGGCGAGATCGGCGTGTCCGGCCTCACCGTCACCGAGGTCAAGGGCTTCGGTCGCCAGAAGGGCCACACCGAGCTCTACCGGGGCGCCGAGTACGTCGTCGACTTCCTGCCCAAGGTCAAGGTGGAGATTGTCGTCAAGGACGAGGACGTCGAGCGCTGCGTCGAATCCATCGTGCGCGCAGCCAAGACCGGAAAGATCGGCGACGGCAAGATCTTCGTCACCGCGGTCGAGCAGGTCGTGCGCATCCGCACCGGCGAGACCGACGAGGCCGCGGTCTGAAGCCGTCCTCCGCGCGCGCCGGCGGGGAGATGGCCGGCGGGTTCAGATCCTGCTGTAGTCGTCCGGCGCGTCGGCGCGTCCGGCGGCCTCGCGAAGGCGGGCCAGCAGGCGCGCCGGGTCGGAGTCGACCAGCGGCACAAGGCGTTGCTCCGCCTCCAGGAACCCCTCTGCCACGCTGCGGTCGATGAAGGCCAGCAGCGGGTCGAAGTAGCCACCGACGTCGAGCAGCCCGATCGGCTTGTCGTGGTAGCCGATCTGGCGCCAGGTCCAGACCTCGAACAGCTCCTCCAGCGTCCCGATGCCGCCGGGCAGCGCGAGGAAGGCGTCGGCGCGCTCGGCCATCATCTGCTTGCGCAGGTGCATGGTCGGCACGACATGCAGCTCGCTCAGCCCGCCGTGGCCGACCTCGCGCTGCATCAGCGCGTCGGGGATGACGCCGACGACGCGGCCGCCGGCGGCCAGGGTGGCGTCGGCGGTCACGCCCATCAGCCCCACGTGCCCGCCGCCGTAGACCAGCTGGCCGCCGGTGCGGCCGAGCAGCGTGCCCACCCGACGGGCGGCGTCGGCGAAGGCCGACTGGTGGCCGGTGCGCGACCCGCAGTAGACGCACAGGCTGAACGGGGTGGGCGGGGTGGTGTCGGGCGACGGCATGGCACCGGATTGTGGCCGAGCACCCGGCACGGCCTCGGCCGGCGGGGCGGCCGAGGCGGCACGCGGGGGCAATCGTCCCTCTTTCAGCGGCGCGGCGGCGGGCGCCAGGTCTCGAGCCGCGTGCCGCACAGCAGGTCGTGAAGGTACTGGCGCGACGGGTGCAGCCGGGCCAGGATCAGGATGACAGCGGCATTGGCGGCGACGGCGGTGGCCACCGCGCCGCTGCCCTTGACGCCGGCCAGCGCCACGCCGGCGAGCGCCGGCAGGAACCACAGCCAGCTCGCCAGGTAACGCGCCACGGCGCGGCCGACGGGCACCGGTCCGCCGTCACGCCGCACCAGGCGCAGGTGCCAGGTCTTCATGGCCAGCGTCTGCCCGCCATGGGTCCAGAACCAGACGAAGTAGGCACCCAGAACGACGAACAGCAACACCTTCAGGCCGGTCGCGCCCTGCAGTGCGTGACGCTGCTGCGTGGCGACGCCATAAAGCAGGCCGACGACGACAACGACGCCGAACAGCAGGACGCCCTCGTACAGCATGCTGGCGACGCGTCGCCACAGTGGCGGGCTGATGGCCGGCGTGCCGGGTCGGCCTTCGGCGGCCGCGGGCTGCTCGTGAAGTGCGGGTGGCATCAGCGCTCGGACGTCGGCATCGGGCGGCGCGGATCGGCCGATCCCTGGCGCCCGGCCGCGCGGGCCGCAGGTGGCGCAGCGACGGCCGCAGCCGGGGCGACGACGGCCGCGCCCTGCGGACCGCGCCGCGGCAGCAGCGTCCCGGGATCGACGAAGGCGTCGCCGACGATGACCTTGGGCAGCCCGATCTGATGATGCGCTGGCGGCGCCGTCTCGCGCGTCAACGGCTTCGTGGTGGCCCCGGTGCGGGCGCGCACAGCCGTCGCCGTGGCGGCCTGCGGGGGGGCCGCGGGTCGCGGCGGCGTCTGCACGAGGTTGCGCTTCCCCGCCGGCGGCGCGTCGGGCGCCGGGCGGCCGTCCAGGCGCCAGCGCTCCGCAAGCACCTCGCGCGCCTGCGGATCCAGGCTTTGGTAGGCCTCCCAGCGCTGGCGGCGCTCCTCGGCGCTCCAGCGCTGGGCCTGCTTGAACTGCAGCCGGGCCTGGCCGCGGCTGGCGGGCGACATGCGGGCCCAATCCTGCATGCGCTGCTGCATCCGCGCCTGCTCGGTCGCTGGCAGGCGCGGCAGCCGCTCTGCGACGGCCCGCCACTCGGCCCGCTCGTCGGCGTCCAGGCCCGCCCATTGCGACGCCAGTGGCGCCAGCACGCGGCGCTCGGCTGGGGACAGCTGCGCCCAGGGGGTGCTGGTGGCCAGCGCACTGCCGGCCGCGCTAGCCGCCGCCAGCGCCAGCAACCAGGGCGCGGCGAGGCGGCAGGCGGACCGGGCGCGGCGCGTCACGGCTGCTGCAGCTTCAGGAAGGCGGCGAAGCCGGGGTCGACATAGGCCTGGGGCGGCAGGTCGTCGCTGAGGAGGGCGACGTCGACCGAGGCCGCCACCGCGGCATCCTCGCGCAGCCCCTGGTCGGCGATGAGCCAGACGCCGAGGGCCAGCACGCCGACCGGCAGTGCGGCCCCGAAGCCCGGCCACAGCCCATGGCGGACACGCGCTGCGGCGCGGCCGAAGGCCGCCCGCCAGCCCATCGCGGGCTGCTCGGTCGCCATGGTGCGGGGCGGCAGGCGTGCCAGCGCCTGGACGCGCGCCACACGCAGCCGCTCCTCGACGCCGGGCGGCAGTTCGTCGCAGGCCTGCGCGAGCAGGCCGCTGACGCGCGCCGCGAGCCGTGCTTCGAGCAGTTCGGTGTCGATCGGAATGAGGTGCATGGATGGCGAGCGGTTGGCGGGTCTCATGGCACGATGCCCTTGCTGCGCAGGGCGCGCGCGAGCGCGTGCACGGCACGCGAACAATGCGTCTTGACCGTGCCCTCGGAACACCCCATCGCGATGGCGGTCTCGGCGACGTCGAATTCCTCCCAGTAACGCAGCAGGAAGGCCTCGCGTTGACGTTCGGGCAGGGCGGCGACCTCGGCCTCGATCAGCGACAGCGTCTGGCGTCGCGAGACGCTGTCGGCGGTGCTCTCGGCGCCGAGGCTGCTGTCCAAGCCGCCCAGCGCCTCGAGGAGGTCGAACGGGTCGTCGGCGTCCGGCCCCTCGAAGTCCGACAGGTTGCTGAACACCGCCTGGTGGACCTTGCGCCGGCGGAACCAGTCCATCGTCGCGTTCGACAGGATGCGGTGGAACACGAGCGGCAGCTCCGCCGCCGGCCGGTCGCCGTACTTCTCGGCCAGGCGCATCATGGCGTCCTGCACGATGTCCAGGGCCGCATCGTCATCCCGCACCGTGAACACGGTGCGCTTGAAGGCGCGCTTCTCGACACTCTGGAGGAATGCGGCAAGTTCTCGGTCGGTCGCCAAAGAGGCTCCCGTGTCGGGTGCACGGGCTGACAGGCAAAACGCCGGTTTCTATCACATGGCGGACGCGACGGCCGGGCAGCTCGGCGGCCCCACGCGGGCCGGATGACATAATGCTGCTTCGCACAACGCAGATCCTGGGTCTCGCTCCGGACGGCCGATCGGGCCGCCGGAGTTTTGACCGCGCGCAGTCCCGATTCCGCCTCACGAGGGCGCGCAGGAGGGGCACCGAAGGTTTTTCGTCAGAGAAATTCACAGAGGTTCACCATGGAAATGAATGCCGCGGAAGTCCGGCGTGCCGCATCGGCCGCCCCGCAATCCCCGCCAGTCGACACCCCCGCCGAGCCCAACGGCTCGGAGATCCTCGTCAAGAGCCTGCAAGCCGAAGGCGTGCGCTACCTGTGGGGTTACCCGGGCGGCGCGGTGCTCTACATCTACGACGCGCTGTACAAGCAGGACACCATCCAGCACGTGCTGGTGCGCCACGAGCAGGCCGCGGTGCACGCCGCCGACGGCTACGCACGCGCCACCGGCGAGGTCGGCGTCGCCCTCGTCACCTCCGGGCCCGGGGTGACGAACGCCGTGACCGGCATCGCCACCGCGTACATGGACTCGATCCCGATGGTCATCGTCACCGGCCAGGTGCCGACGCCGGCGATCGGGCTGGACGCCTTCCAGGAGTGCGACACGGTCGGCATCACGCGTCCGATCGTCAAGCACAACTTCCTCGTCAAGGACGTGCGCGACCTCGCGCAGACGCTGAAGAAGGCCTTCCACATCGCGCGCACCGGTCGCCCGGGGCCGGTCGTCGTCGACATCCCTAAGGACGTCTCGCTCAGCCGCACCGCCTTCCACTACCCCGAGCGCGTCGAGATGCGCTCGTACAACCCGGTGAAGAAGGGCCACGGCGGGCAGATCCGCAAGGCGGTGCAGTTGCTGCTGCAGGCCGAGCGGCCCTACATCTACAGCGGCGGCGGCGTCATCCTGGGCAACGCGAGCGCCGAGCTGCGCGAGCTGACCGACCTCCTCGGCTACCCCTGCACCAACACCCTGATGGGGCTGGGCGCCACGGCGGCGAGCGACCCGAAATTCCTCGGCATGCTCGGCATGCACGGCACCTACGAGGCCAACATGACCATGCAGCACTGCGACGTGCTGCTCGCCGTCGGCGCGCGCTTCGACGACCGCGTGATCGGCAACCCGAAGCATTTCGCGCAGAACGCGCGCAAGATCATCCACGTCGACATCGACCCGAGCTCGATCTCCAAGCGCGTGAAGGTCGACATCCCGATCGTCGGTGACGTCAAGGACGTGCTGCAGGAGCTGATCGCCCAGATCCGCGACGCGCAGGCGCGTCCGGACGGCGGGCGCCTTTCGGCGTGGTGGAGCCAGATCAACGAGTGGCGCCAGCGCGACTGCTTGGTCTACAAGCCGAGCCACGAGGTCATCAAGCCGCAGATGGTCGTGCAGACGCTGCACGAGCTCACGCGCGGCACCGACGCCTACATCACGTCCGACGTCGGCCAGCACCAGATGTGGGCGGCGCAGTACTACGGTTTCGACGAGCCGCGGCGGTGGATCAACTCCGGCGGGCTGGGCACGATGGGCGTGGGGCTGCCGTATGCGATGGGCATCAAGCTCGCCAAGCCGCAGGCGGACGTGTTCTGCATCACCGGCGAGGGCTCGATCCAGATGTGCATCCAGGAGCTGTCGACCTGCAAGCAGTACGACACACCGGTCAAGATCATCTCGCTGAACAACCGCTACCTGGGCATGGTACGGCAGTGGCAGGAACTGGACTACGGCAAGCGCTACTCGCACAGCTATATGGACGCGCTGCCCGACTTCGTCAAGCTCGCCGAGGCCTACGGCCACGTCGGCCTGCTGATCGAGAAGCCGTCCGATGTCGCGCCTGCACTGAAGGAGGCGATCCGCCTGAAGGACCGCACGGTCTTCCTCGACGTGCGCACCGACCCGACCGAGAACGTCTGGCCCATGGTCCAGGCGGGCAAGGGCATCACGGAAATGCTGCTCGGCTCCGAGGACCTGTGAGCGCCTAGACCCCGCGTCGGCCGGCTGGCGTCACCGCGCCGGCCGGGGTGGCGCGGGAGACGGCGCGAGCGCCCTGCGGGCCCGCATCTCGCTTCATCCAACCCCTGCAGCGCTGCCGCCAAGCGGCGCCGGTCACCGCCGGCGTCGTGAAGAGCGCGGCGCGAGAAGGACCCCCATGAGACACATCATCGCCGTGCTGCTCGAGAACGAGCCTGGCGCCCTGTCGCGCGTCGTCGCGCTGTTCTCCGCCCGCGGCTACAACATCGAGAGCCTGACCGTGGCGCCGACCGAGGACCCCTCGCTGTCGCGCATGACCATCGTCACCACCGGCTCCGACGAGATCATCGAGCAGATCACCAAGCACCTGAATCGGCTCATCGAGGTCGTCAAGGTGGTCGACCTGACCGAGGGC
>CAZQPN010000193.1:0-5914 GCA_964595215.1 uncultured Rubrivivax sp.
GCGGCGTCGGCCCAGGTCCAGCCCCAGGGGCGCAGCCAGACCCAGCGGCCCTCGCGGAACGGCTCCCAGCCCGCGGGCACGGCGTAGGGCAGCCACACCGAGCCGTGCTCGGGGTGGCGGTCCCAGCGGCCGTGACGGTCCAGGTCCTCGACGCCGGTGAGATCGGGCGGCACGTGGCGGTAGGCCTCGACCGTGGCCTCGCGCGCGTCGGCGGCCAGCGCCCAGTCGGACAGCGCGTCGTCCGGCATGCGCGCCGGGCGCGTGGTCACCACGCCGCGCCCGCCGTCGGCACGCATCTGCACGCGCTCGCCGGGATCGAGGTGGATCAGATTGCCGCCACCGGCAATCTCCAGCCGTCCACGCCAGGCCGCGGCATGGGCCGGCCCCGCCTCGCCCGGCCCACGGTCGATGCGGAAGTGCCCGGGGCCGAGCGGCCGCACGCTGCCCTCTTGCAGCCGGAGCTCGGCCTGACGGGCATGCGCCTCGCTGCGCACGCGCCACGCCAGCGCCCCCCGGTGCAGCTCGAAGACCATGTGCGCGTCGTCGAGCGCCAGCACCTCGAGCTCGCTGCCGCCATCCAGCCGCAGCACGGTGGTGCCGATGCGCAACTCGGCGCGGCCGTCGTCGGAGACCGCGAACAGGTCGCCTTCGGCGACCGGCCGGTTGCGCCAGGCCGAGACCCACGCGCCCTCGTCGACGTCATAGGCCCACAGCGTGCCTTGCAGGTCGGCCACGCGCCCCACGCGCGTGGGCCAGCCTTCCTCCCGTGCCGGCTGGGCGCCGACGGTCTCCACGGCCAGCCCCAGGCACAGGACGCACAGCAGGAGGGCGAATGCATTGACGGCGCGCATGCAGCTTCCTTCGTCGGCAGGTCGAACACCCGCCGTGCGTGGGACAACGCTCCGGCCGCGCAGCGGGTTGGCCGCCCGGCGTGTAAAGAAGTGTCCGCCGCGCGCTAGTCGTCCTGATCCGGGTCGAGCGCCGGGAACAGGACGCTGGTGAAGCCCAGCCGTGTCAGATCGGTCATGCGCGTCGGGTAGAGGCGGCCGACCAGGTGATCGCACTCGTGCTGCACCACGCGCGCGTGGAACCCCTCGGCCTCCCGCTCGACGGGGCGCCCCTGCGGGTCGACGCCGGCGTAGCGGATGCGCGCATGGCGCGGCACCACGCCACGCAGACCGGGCACCGACAGGCAGCCCTCCCAGCCCTCCTCAATCGCGTCGTCCAGCGGCGTGATCACCGGGTTCAGCAACACGGTGCGCGGCACCGGCGGCGCGTCGGGATAGCGCTCGACGCGCTCGAAGCCGAAGATCACCAGTTGGAGATCGACCCCGATCTGAGGCGCCGCCAGCCCGGCACCGCGGGCCGCCTCCATGGTGTCGAACATGTCGGCGACGAGCGCGTGCAGCGCCGGCGTGTCGAACGCCGTCACCGGCGCGGCGACGCGGAGCAACCGGGGGTCGCCCATCTTCAGGATCTCGCGGATGGCCATGTCGCGATTGTCGCCGGTCGGCATGCGGCCTGCATCCGGCCGTGTGCCGACACCGCTGTCCGCGCGGCCGACTCCCGGCGGCGCATCGCCGCCGCGACACGGGTTCAGCCCAGCCGCCAGGCCAGCGAGGCGGCGGTCACCGCCAGCGTCGCCAGCGTGACCGGCACGCCGACGCGGGCATGGCGCCGCCAGTCGATCACGATGCCCTGCCGCCGCGCCGCGTCGACGACGATGATGTTGGCAATCGAGCCGACGATGAGCAGGTTTCCCGCCAGCGTGCTGACGAGTGCCAGCACGAGACCGGCGTCGGCCATGGCCATATTGCCCGCAGCCCCCACGACCGGCAGCAGCAGCATCACCGCGGGAACGTTGGACACCAGGTTGGACAGCACCAGCGTGGCACCAAACAGCACGCCGGTGTGCGCCGGGTCCAGCCCCCGGGCCTGCAGCGCGCCCACCGCCGCCGCGGTCAATCCGGTCTCGGCCAGCGCGTGGTTGACGACGAAGAGGCTCATGAAGAGCACCAGCAGGTCCCAGTCGATAAGCGCCGTCACCTCGCGCGTGTGGAAGCGCTGGCTGAGCAACAGCAGCCCGGCACCGACCAGCGTCGCGATGTCGCGCGGCCAGTCCGTGGCCACGAAGACGACCAGCAGCGCCCCTGCCACCACCAACCCCTTGGCGCTCTGCCAGGCATCGAAGACGGGCGCCTCATCCGCCGGCCGGACCGCCCCGGACGCCGGCACCCCGCCCATGGCGTCGGACCGCGTCAGCAGCAGCCACAGCAGGACGAGACTCGCGAGCACGACTGGCAGTGCGTCGAGCGCATAGCCGCCGAAGGACAGCCCGAGCACCTCGCCGATCAGCATGTTCTGCGGGTTGCCGATCAGCGTCGCCGCCGATCCGATGTTGGCCGCGCAGGCCAGCGCGAGCAGGAAGGGCACCGGGTCGAGTCGGCGCGCCACGCAGGCCCGGATCAGCACCGGCGCCATCGCCAGGCACACGATGTCGTTGGAGAACACCGCCGACAGCGCGGCCGCGGTGCCGACGACGCACGCCAGCAGCGCCGGCGGCGCCACCGGCAGCGCCGCGATGCGGCGCGTGACCGCGGCGTAGAAGCCGCCCAGCCGCAACTGTGCGGAGATGACCATGAAGCCGAACAGCAGCAGGATGGTCGGCAGGTGCATGGCCTGCGCCGCCGCTTCGGGCGTCAGATCGCCCAGGCCGACGACCGCGATCGCGCCGAGGAGCGCCACCCCGGTGCGGTCCAGCCGCAGGCGCGGCAGCCCGCCTAGGATCATGCCCAGGTAGACGGTGGCGAAGATCGCCAG
The DNA here is from genome assembly GCA_964595215.1 of uncultured Rubrivivax sp. Lineage (GTDB taxonomy): Bacteria > Pseudomonadota > Gammaproteobacteria > Burkholderiales > Burkholderiaceae_C > Rubrivivax. The sequence goes on from CAZQPN010000193.1 coordinate 2,821, forward strand.
CACCAGCCAGTCGTGCACGGCGTGGGGTCAGGCCGCCGACAGCCCGGGCTGTGCCCGGTGCGCCCGGAACAGGCAGCGGATGCGCGCTGCGGTCCGCCGCGCACGCCGCCTTGGCGGCATCAGCCGAGCTTCAGACCGGTGCGCTGGATGACCGGCCGCCAGCGGCGCAGTTCCTCCTGCATGAAGGCGGCGAACTGCGCGGGCGTGTTGCCGACCGGCGTCATCTGGACGTTGTTCATGCGCTCGACCACGCCCGGCGCGCGCAGTGCCGCAGCCATCGCCGCGTGGAGCTTGTCCAGGATGGGCTGCGGCGTGCCCGCCCGCGTCACGAAGCCCATCCACGCCGACGCCTGCACCTCGGGCAGGCCGATCTCCTTGAACGAAGGCAGCTCCGGCATGAAGGGCGAGCGTTCCGGCAGCGTCACCGCCAGCGCCTTCAGTTTGCCGGCCTTGACCTGCGGGATCACGGCCGCGGGCGCGAGTGCGGCCATCTGCGTGTCGCCGGCCAGCATGGACTGCACGGCGGCCGGCGACGACGGGTAGACGATGTGCACCGCGAAGGTCTCGGTGCGCATCTTGATCAGCTCCATCGCCAGGTGGGCCACGGTGCCATTGCCGACCGACGCGTAGTTGTAGCGGCCGGGGTTGGCCTTCAGCAGCCGGAACAACGCCGGCGCGCTGTCGACGCCGAGCCCGGGCACGACGGTCAGCACCGCCGGCTGGATCGCCGCCAGCGTCAGCGGTGCCAGGTCCTTGAACGGATCGTAGGGCATGCTGTCGTACAGCACGGTGTTGTTGACCAGCGGGCCGGTGATCGAGATGCCCAGCGTGTAGCCATCGGGGTCGGCCTTGGCGACCTGACCGGTGGCGATCATGCCGCCGGCACCGGCCTTGTTCTCGACCACCACCGGCTGGCCGAGCGTCGCCGCCATCTGCTCGCTGACCAGACGGGCGACGATGTCGGGCGTCGACCCCGGGCCGAAGGGCACCAGCATCTTCAGCGGCCGCGTCGGCCAGCCGCCGGCCTGGGCATGGGCCGGTCCGGCGAGCGGAGCCCCGAGGGCCGCGAGCGCCGCGGCGGCACCGGACTGGATAAGCGTTCTGCGTTGCATAGAAACTCCTGGGTATGGGATCGGCGCCGGCCTGCCGCGCACATGTGCGGCCGGCTGGCACCCGTGGCTCAATCCAGCGGCACGGTGCGCTCGAACCAGCGCGCCTGCTGCGCGATGCAGGCCGCGACCATTGCGCGGAAAGTGGCTTCTGCGACAGGCTCCAGGTCGCCGAGCGAGCCGTCCTGCCGGCGTGCCGTCGCGAGCGCTCGCCGGAACACCTCCTCCTGCCGCTCAGGCGCCTGCACCTGCGCCGGATCGGCCTTGAACCGCGTCGCGTCGCGGACCCAGCGCACGCGTTCGGCCAGCAACGCGACCAGCGCCTCGTCGATGCGGTCGATTTCGCGCCGGACGTGGTCCAGGCTGTCGGCCAGCGTCGGCACGCCGGCATCGACGAACCGGCGCATCGCCGGGCCATGCGGTAGGGGCTCCATCGGAAAAGTATGCCATGCGGGTCGACCAGGACGACTACCGACGGAAACACTGCGCCCCCGGCCCAGCCAGGTCGCCGGCGCCGAGCGTCAGACCAGCGGCCGCAGCACCTCGGGCGGCGCGCCGGCCAGCCACGCCTGCATCCCTGCCTCGTCCAGCACCGGCACGCCGAGCGCAAGGGCCTTGTCGAGCTTGCTGCCTGCGTCCTCGCCGGCGACGACCGCGCTGGTCTTCTTCGATACCGAGCCGGCCACCTTGGCCCCCGCGGCCTCGAGCAGCGCCTTGGCCTCGTCGCGCGTCAGCGTCGGCAGCGCACCGGTCAGCACCACCGTGCAGCCGGCCAGCGGCAGCGATGCGGCCGGAGGCGCCCCCTCGTGCTCGTCCCAGGTGATGCCGGCGGCGCGCAGCTGTTCGACCACCTCGCGGTTGTGCGGCTGGTCGAAGAAGGCGCGGATGCTGTCGGCCACCACCGGCCCGATGTCGGGCACCTCGAGCAGCTGCTCGACGTCGGCGTCCATCACGCGGTCCAGCGACCCGAAGTGGCGCGCCAGCTCCTTGGCGGTGGCCTCGCCGACGTGGCGGATGCCGAGCGCATAGAGGAAGCGCGCCAGCGTCGTGCGCTTGCTCTTGTTGAGCGCCTCGACGAGATTGGCCGCACTCTTGTCGGCCATGCGCTCGAGCGCCGCCAGCTTGGCGACACCGAGCTTGTAAAGCTCTGGCAGCGTGCGGATCAGCCCCCCGTCGACGAGTTGATCCACCAGCTTGTCACCCAGGCCCTCGATGTCCATCGCCCGCCGGCCGGCAAAGTGCAGCAGCGCCTGCTTGCGCTGCGCGGCGCAGAACAGGCCGCCGGTGCAACGGTGGTCGATGCCGCCCTTCTCGCGCCGCACGTCGCTGCCGCACACCGGGCAGGCGCGCGGCATGCGGAAGTTGGGCACGTAGGCCGCTCGCGGCTGCGCGAGGCGCCCCACCACCTCGGGGATGACGTCGCCGGCGCGCCGCACGATCACCGTGTCGCCCACGCGCACGCCCTTTCGCCGCAGCTCGAACAGGTTGTGCAGCGTCGCGTTGCTGACCGTCGTGCCGCCGACGAACACCGGCTCGAGCTTGGCCACCGGCGTCAGCTTGCCGGTGCGGCCCACCTGGACCTCGATGCCGTTCAGCCGCGTCATCTGCTCCTGCGCCGGGTACTTGTGCGCCACCGCCCAGCGCGGCTCGCGCGTGACGAAGCCCAGCCGCTCCTGCAGCGAACGGCCGTCGACCTTGTAGACCACGCCGTCGATGTCGAACGGCAGCGCATCGCGCCGCACCGCCATCTCGGCGTGGAAGGCCACCAGCCCGGCGGCGCCCTGCACGACGCGGCGGTCGGCGCAGACCGGCATCCCGAAGGCCTCGATCGCGTCCAGCGTCGCGGCGTGCGACGGCGGCGGCGTCCAGCCCTGCACCTCGCCCAGCCCGTAGGCGAAGAAGCTCAGCGGGCGCTGCGCTGCGATCGCCGGGTCGAGCTGGCGCACCGCGCCGGCGGCGGCGTTGCGCGGGTTGACGAAGGTCTT